>JANNHO010000429.1:0-3861 GCA_031404435.1 Acidimicrobiaceae bacterium
TCGTCGTGTCCGTCGAAGCAATCTGACCGAAGCGATTGTTCCGGTCACGCGTTCCCGCCGCTGGGCCGGATCCACGTGACCAGAACGTTTCGCCGGTGACCGGCATCGGCCTGCGCGAGCGCTCCGACGACGTCAGTTGAATACCGCCTCGTAGCCCTGCGCGCCACTGGGATCGGGCTTGATCGGCACGAGGAACACGCTCATCGCACCGAGTTCGGAATGGTCGAGCGAATACGTGGCCTGCGCAAGCGCACCCCCTCCCGCGCTGGCGGTAAACACCAGCGAGAACGGCTCCGTGCGTGCACCATGGGACCGCGGCGCATGACGCGTCACGCTCGACAGGTCAACCGAGATCGTCGTGCCGGCATCGACGGTGATCGCTAACGGGGTGCCGATGTGCGGCTCGAACGTTGATGGCGTCATGCCCCCGAGAGTACCGGTGACGTTCAAGACTCGTTCTGGTCATGCGGTCCCGCCCCTGAGCCCGATCTACGTGACCAGAACGGGAGAACTGCCACCGCAAACGACCGACCGGATGTGCCTACGACCTCGGTCGGTAGGTCTGCAGCAGCACGCCATTGGAGCAAGGCAGCGACTCGACGAGTTCGAGCGCGATCTTGTCGGGCGACTCGCCGTAAAGCCGTCGACCGCTGCCGAGCACCAACGGGAACACCTGCAGGTGCAGCTCATCGACGAGCCCCGCGGCAAGTAGAGCCTGGGCCAGCGTGCGACTTCCAACGACAAGGATCGGGCCTCCGTCGCCAGCCTTCAGCGCGGCAACATGCGCCATCGCATCGCCATCGATCACGGTGGTGTTCGTCCACTCCGACGAGCCGAGGGTGCTCGACACGACGACCTTGTCCATGGTGTTGATCTTGTCCGCCATCGGCCCGTCGCGCTCGGGCCATGCACCGTAGAACGACTCGTAGGTGACGCGGCCGATGAGCAGCGTGTCCGCCGCCAACTGCTCTGCCAGCTTGTACTGGCCGAGCTCGTCGCTGAACAGATCAGCCACCCAACCCGTATGCGCGTAGCCCGGCTCACCGCCGGGGGCTTCCATCACGCCGTCAAGCGAGACGAATTCGGTCACGATCAAACGTCTCATCAGAGCCTCCTGCAAGTCTGTTCGTTCTGGTCATGCGTTCCCGCCCCTACGCCGGTTTCACGTGACCAGAATGGGGCGGGCCCACACTCTATGCGCAGAGGTAGCCGGCAACCGGGCCTGCGGCGAGGGGAGACAACGCGCTCGGAAAGCTCGTGACGGCCGGCACCCGAGCGATGTCGACGTTGGCCGGACCGCTCGTTGCGCTAGATGGAACGGACGATTCCGGTCTTTGCGTCGACTTCGACCATTGCGCCCTCGGCAATGTTGACCGTCGCACCCCGAGCGCCGATCACCGCAGGGAGGCCGAACTCGCGGGCCACGATGGCCGCGTGGCAGAGGGGGCCACCCTCCTCGACGACGAGCGCGCCGAGCAGGGGAAGGAAGGAGTTGATCGACGGGCCGACGAATGCAGCGACCAGCACGTCGCCGGGTTCGAGCTTTTCGAAACTATCGGCCGCGCCGGTCACGATGCATGCCCGGCCGCGGTAGATCTGGCCACCGATGCCGAGGCCCTGGAGGACCGCCTCCGCCGGGGCCGGAGTTGCGTCGGCCATGAGGTTGGTCATCATCGCCGCGGTCATGCGAGCCATTGCTCGCGGAAACACGTCGAGGGGAGGCGGGGCTTCGGGCTCGCCAAGCACCCGCGGAGGCGGCATGGCCTCGATTCGGTCCCTCAGTGCCGCGCTCTCGGCACACCGCTCGGCTGACGGTCCCGATTGCCCGGCAAGCATCGCAGCGAGTTCCTTCGGGCTCAGCTCGACAACGTGCTCGGCGTCGACCAGGGCGTTGATCGCAACAAGGCGCCGACCGGCTTCGAGCACCGCCCGACGAAGTAGCCCGCCGGGCCAGTTCCAGCAGATCCCGCGAATGTCTTCGCGTTGACGATTGCCGTAGCGAGCCTCGACCAGCAACTCGTCGAACAGTGCACGCTCAGCGGCCGGGACTCGCGATCTCAACGCCGCCGCATCGGGTATCGGAGTGCCTGCGCTGTCGTAGTTGCCAGAGGCGACAAGGGCGGCGAGTTGGAGGGCGGGGATTTCGGCAAGCGTCGGGCGGTCGATGTCGTCGCTGGAGACGAGGCGCCACGCGTGGAGTTCGAGCCACCCGTCAACTACGACGCGGGCTTGCGGACTGAGCCGACGCACGTCGTCCACCGACGTCGGCGCCGTTTCACATGTGCGCAGGACGCCAGCGACCGGGCTGAGGAGGCGAGCTGTCTCCACCGTCGCCGGCGAACTGCCACACAGGAGGGCGGCGGCCTCGCCAGGATCAATACCCCAACCTGCGCAGTGCGCCAGAAGGTCGCCAACCGGTATCAGGTCGCCCCCATGCGTCTCCATGTTCCGCCGCGCCTGAGCCTCGAAGTGAGCCACGAGTTCCATGACATGCGTCAGGAGTTGGCCGTTGTCCAGCGTGGAAATGTCGACGGTCTGGTATGCCAGGTTCTCGGCGATGACCTTGGCACGGTCCCGCTCGAACCACTGGTCGACCTCGCTCCGCCATCGCCGCTGTTCCCACGCCAGCGCGGCTGCGCGGTTTCGCCGACGCATTTCGGGATGCAGGCGAGCAAACAGCTTCATGATGATCTTTGGCGGCGTCGGCGTTGGCTTCGTTCCCTCACCGATACCGGCGGGCCGGATGTACATGCAGCCATTGACGAACTCGGCCCGGATGGCGGCCAGCGGTAGCCCCCACCTCTCGACGAGCACTGTGGTGCCTTCCTGGAACGCCCGCCGATACGCATCTCGCACGAAGGGTGACAACGGCCGCAACCCGTGGTGCGTCGTCTCCAACTCCCACATCCCCTGCGATGGAGGCGCAAACACCACCTCCGCCGATGACGCCGATGTCGGCACCCTGGTCTCCGATGTCGCTGATGACGTGCTGTTCCTCATGATTTTGACTTAATCATGTCAGTTTCTTGCTGTCAATACAGGAGGCTGCACTTTTGCGCTCCGTGTGACATAATGCACGCAAAGGAGCCGTGAACGAAACCCATGTCCGCAACCACCTCCCGCCAGTACTCCTCACCGCTTCGCGAGCGGCACGCCCAACAGACCCGCGACCTGATCCTGGACGCAGTCACCGAACGACTCGAGTCACATCGCATCGACGAGGTCACAACGCGGGAGATCGCCCAGTCCGCGGGTGTCTCCGAACGCACCGTGTCCCGCCACTTCCCCGATCGCAACGCGCTCCTGGCGGGTCTCACCAGCAGGCTGATGCGTTCCCTCGGCGGCGCGCATCCAATGATGTTTCCGATCACCACAATCGACGACCTCAAAGATGCCGCCGTTCGTCTCATGGCGGGCCTGGAGGAGTTCCACGTTGCGGCCCGAGCCGAAGCCCTGTTCAACGCCGATCCTCGCCGCTACTCCCCCGACACGAGAACGAACTCGGGGCAGTTCGGCGTCGCAGTCGCCACACTCGCGCCTGAGCTCGATGAGCGCGAGCTCGTCCGTCTCACCGCGGTGATCCGCTGCCTGCTGTCGGCACAAGCATGGCTGCGGATGCGCGAGGAGTTCGGCGTCACGGGAGGCGAATCGGGCCCCATGGTCGCCTGGGTGATCGAGGCCATCGCCAACGAGATCCGCCGCGGGAATCCGCCACCGTCAGTTCCGTGAGACGGTGTTCGGTCGGGTCGGCCGCAGAAAGCCGAGCTGCCCGATCTATGGTCACGGCATGCCTGCCGATTCGGTGTCTTCCTCCCAACCCGGCATCGAGCCCGGCCACTACGCGGGTGCGGTGCCCCCCGA
>JANNHO010000430.1:0-3557 GCA_031404435.1 Acidimicrobiaceae bacterium
CGTGGACAGGCCGCACAAGCTGCGCAGTGCGAGCGCCATCTGGGCCGGCGGTTTTCACCACGGTGGGGACGACGACAGTGGCGGCGAGCGTGGTCGAGGGCGCGGTCTCGCTGTCGGCGGCGAGGTTGTTGTACAGCAAGAACCCGCCGACCGCGAGAGCGACCAGGGCGATGAAGCCGAGCACGGCGTACAACCCATTGCGGTTCGGTTCGACGTACGCGACTTGCGGTTCGTGTCGCGAGCCGCGTTGTTGCGCCGGGATCGCTGTGGTGCGAGCCATCGCTGCGGTCGTTGCTGCCGCGCTGGTGGCGGCGGTCGGGGGAAGCATTGCCGTCGCCGGCATCGCCGTCGTGGCGACGGCAGCCGCAGGCGGGGTGACGGCGGCGAGCGCCCGGACCGGTTCACCGGAACGGAACCGGCGCAGGTCGTCGCGCACCGCGTCGGCATCGGGGTAGCGCAGGTCGGGGTTCTTGGCCAGCAGCTTGGCGACGATCGCCTCGAACGGACGGGGCACGTCGGCCACCAGCTGGTTGAGCGGCTTGGGGTTGTCGTGCACCTGCTTGTAGGCGATGCTGACCGGGTTGTCGCCGGTGAACGGCGGCGCGCCGGCGACCATTTCGTACAACACGATGCCGAGGGAGTACAGGTCGCTGCGCGGGTCGGGCTGGGCGCCTTGGGCCTGCTCGGGCGAGAAGTAGGTGGCGGTCCCCATGACCGAGCCCACCTGCGTGAGGTTGCTCTCGGTTGGCGCGTTCAACGCTCGGGCGATGCCGAAGTCGGCTACCTTCACCTGTCCTGCAGCGCCGATGAGGATGTTGGCCGGCTTGATGTCGCGGTGCACCACACCGTTGCGGTGAGCGAAGCTGAGCGCTGCTGCCACTTCGCTGGCGATCTCGGCGGCCTGCACGGAGCTGACGTGGCCGTTGGCGCGCAGGATGTCGGCGAGGGTGCGGCCCTGGACGTACTCCATCGCCATGAAGTAGGTGTTGGAGTACTTGCCCCAGTCGTACACGCTGACGACGTTGGGGTGGTTGAGGTTGGCCGCTGACTGGGCTTCGCGGCGGAACCGTTCAACGAAGTTGGGGTCGACCGCGAACTCGGGGAACAGCACCTTGATCGCGATCGGCCGGTCGAGCAACAGGTCTCGGGCCAGGAACACGTCGGCCATGCCGCCGCGTCCGATGCGATTCTGGATCTCATAGCGGTCGTTGAGGACGATGCGCTCGTTGTTGTCTGTCACGTGGTCCTACTTCACGGGCGCGCACAAGCGCACGATGCGGTGGTGGGAGGATACCGAGGCGGGCGTTGGTCGTGTGGTCGCGGCGAATGGGGACGCAGCGTCTCGGGTGGTCACGGTTGGGTACCCGGCGCCGGCTGGGCCTCGGTGGCGAAGAGGTGGTCGAACACTTGCTTGGCGATCGGCCCGGCGAGGCGACCGCCGGTGCCGGCGCTGATCTCGTCGGTCGTGCCACGCAACATCACCGCGACGGCGTAGCGGGGCGTGTCGGCGGGGGCGAAGCCGATGATCCAGGCGTGCGAGCGTTCGGGCTCGCCTGTTGCGTTGAGTTGCGCCGTGCCGGTCTTGGCCGCCGCCTGTACGCCGCCGGCGAGCTGCATCGCTGTGCCGGTGCCCTGGTTGACAACTCCGACCATCAGGGTGTTCAGCAGGGCGGCCGTGCCGGGCGAGATCGGGGTCCTCCACACCGTTGGACTGGTGCGTTCGAGGATCGACCCGTCACGGAACCGGGTGGCGTCCACCACGTAGGGCCCCATCATCTGCCCGCCGTTGGCCACCGTCGCGGCCACCATCGCCATGTGTACCGGCACCATCACGTCGCTCGCCTGGCCGAAACCACCGATCGCCAGCAGTGGCAAGGAATCGGTGAAGTCCTCGACCTCACCGAAGGAACTGGCCGCCGAACCGGGAAGGTCGATCGGGATCCGTTCGCCGATGCCCCACGCCTTGGTGCCGGCCACCATCGCCTCGGGACCAAGCTCGATTGCCATCCGGGCGAACGGGATGTTGCAGCTCCGAAAGAACACCTCGACCATCGTGCCGCCGCAGGCGTTGCCGCCGTAGTTCTGGATCGGGTCGTTGGTCTGCGGGGGCACGTATGCGGTCTCGACCGGGAAGTTCCGTTGCAGATCGGTGACCCCGTTCTCCAAGGCGATGCCGGTGGTGACCACCTTGAAGCTCGACCCGGGCATGTACCGCTCCTGATACGCGTTGGCCAGGAGCGGCTTGCCGGGGTAGTTGGTGAGGAAGTCGAGGACGTCTTCGGCTTCGTTGCTGTCGGGGACGACGACGAGGTTCGGGTCGTAGCTGGGGAAGCTGTACATGGCGATGATCGCCCCGGTCGAGGGATCCATCACCACGACCGACCCCTCGCGCCCGGCCAGTGCGTCGCGCGCCACACGCTGCACGTCCTCGCGCATGGTCAGCACGACCGAACCGGTGTTGTCGGCTTCGCCGAGCAGATTGGTGATCGCCTCCACGCGCTGTGCCGGTGTCGTTCCCGTCAACACACTGTTGCGTACACGTTCGATTTGGGTGCTGCCGAAGTTGAACGAGGAGTAGCCGGTGATGTTGCCGAACAGGTCGGCGGTGGGATACGTGCGCTGATACTTGAACTCGGTGCCCGGGGGGTTGGCGATGCTCTCGGCCAGCACCACGCCGTCGGCGGAAACGATCTGGCCGCGTGGACGGTTGAAGTCGCGAATGGTCTGGCGATCGTTGCGCGAGTCGGCGGCGAGCTCTTCCTGACGGCCCACCTGCAACACGTTGAGCTGCACGAACAACGCCACGTAGCACAGGATCAGGAACGCCGCGAGTCGGCGGATCTTGGCGTTCATCGCGCTGGCCCTGATCCGTGCCGGACCCCGGTGCGGGCCGTCCGCGCTGCCTGTCGCGCCTCCCAGCGTTCGCCGATGGTGAGGGTGTCGGGGACCTCGCCGAGGCGTCGGGCGGTCGAGTCGCTGATCCGCATCAACAGCGCGACGAGCACGTAGTTGGCGAGCAGGCTCGAGCCACCGTAGCTCATGAACGGCAAGGTGATCCCGGTGAGCGGCACCACCCTGATGACGCCGCCGATGATGATGAACGCCTGGATTCCGAGGATCGCGGTCAGACCGGTGGCGAGGATCTTTTCGAACGGCCGCTCGGCGCGGAACGCGGTGCGCAAGCCGGCACCGATGATCAACAAGAACGCGATCAGGATCGCTGTGGCACCGAACAACCCCAGTTCCTCGCCGAACGCGGCGAAGATGAAGTCGTTTTTCACCTCGGGGATCTTGTTCGGGCTGCCGAGACCCAGACCGGTCCCGCCGACGCCTCCGTTGGACAGCGCGAACATCGATTGCACGAGTTGGTAGCCGCGGCCTTCGTACTGCGCCCACGGGTCGCGCCAGATGGCGACGCGGGTCTGGACGTTGTCGATCAGTTGCCAGGCGATGAAGGCGGCGAGAGCGAAGAGCACCACCCCGATCACGAGGAAACTGGTCCGCTCGGTGGCCACCCACAGCATCACCACGAACAGGGCGAAGAACAGCAGCGACGC
>JANNHO010000431.1:0-3647 GCA_031404435.1 Acidimicrobiaceae bacterium
GGCAGATCCGGAATCTCCGCGTCTCAGCCGGATGAGGGGCGACGAGTCGACTGTTCGACTGCCGAACTGGGCGGCCCGAACCGCGGTACGTCTCGGTGTGCCCGCCTTGGCGACCGAAGCCTCGGACTTCGCCGACGGTCATGCCGACGATCCCGTTGGCTTTCAGTGCGTCTTTCACGTCGTCGACCTTGAACGGTTTGATCACCGCTGTGATGAGTTTCATGGTGCTGCGTTTCTCCTTGGTGTCGCTTCGTGAGTTCCGGGTCAGTCGTTGTAGGCGCGGACGCCCATCTCGGGGAGGTCGAGGCCGTTGATCTCGTCATCCTCGGCGGAGCGGATGCCGCCCTTGGTGATGCTGTTCTGAATCTTGAAGAACGCGTAAGCGGTCCCGAAGATCACGGTCCAGATGACGAGAGCACCGAGCGCCTGTGCGCCGAGTTGACCGAACTCGCCCTGCAAAACGCCTTCGATGGCGATGCCTTCGCCGGCGTCGTCGAGTGCGCCGTTCCATCCGGCGCCGTACTTGCCGTTGGCAAAGATCCCGACGGCGAGCACGCCGAACGTGCCGCACACGCCGTGTACGGCGATTGCCCCCACCGGATCGTCGACCCCGCGACGCTCGATGAAGAACACAGCCTCGATGGCGATGACCGCGGCGACGGCACCGATCACCGCTGCTGCCCATGGTGAGACGAAGGCACAGGGCGCGGTGATCGCCACCAGGCCGGCGAGCATGCCGTTCACCATCATGCCCGGGTCGGGTTTTCCAGTCTTGAACGTGATGTAGTACATCGCCACAATCGAGCCGACCGCGCCGGCGATCGCAGTGTTCGCGGCCACGGTGGCGAATTGGATGTCGGTGGCGGCGAACGTGGATGCGGCATTGAAGCCGAACCAGCCGAACAGCAGGATGAAGCAGCCGAGCATCGCCATCGGGATGTTGTGACCGGGGATCGCCCGCGGCTTGCCATCGGGGCCGTACTTGCCGATGCGGGGTCCGAGCACGATTGCTCCGGCGAGCGCTGCGGCACCGCCGACGGCGTGGACGACGCCGGAACCGGCGAAGTCGACGTAGCCGGCACCAAGGCCCATCGTGTCCCACGACTTTGCCAGCCATCCGCCGCCCCATGTCCACGCGGCGAACAGCGGGTAGTAGACCGCGCCGCAGAACAGGCCCCAGATCACGAAGCTCTTCCACTTCCACCGCTCGGCCATCGAGCCTGTCGGGATCGTCGCGACGGTGTCCATGAACGCAACCATGTAGAGGAAGAAGCCGAGCAGCGCCGGGCTGGCCGCGCTGCCGAGGTGCTCCCAGCCGCCCCACAGGAACGCCCAGCTCCCCGACCCGATCAGCGGGTCGGAATTCATCGCGGTGTCGAGACCGAAGTACCCGGGATAGCTGAATCCGCCGAATGCGAGCGGGAAACCGACGAACAAGAAGCCGATGAAGCCGAGACCGAAGATGGCGAAGTTGGTGCTCATCACCTCGGCTGCGTTCTTGCGCTGTGTGAAGCCTGTCTCGACAAGCGCGAAGCCGGCCTGCATGAACACAACCAGGGTGGCTCCGATCACCACCCACAACAGGTTCGTCGCCTCGCTGAGGGCGGCGACGGCTTCGTGCCCCTCGGCGAACGCGCTGCCGGTGACGAGCACCGCCGGCAGCGTGGCACCGACGAGACCGCCAAGTACGTATTTGAGTGCGGCATGTTTGCGCACGTGAACCTCCTGCGAAGTACGAATCGCGAGTTGAGAGTTGGACACTGTGTGGCGACTCGACGCAACGCTGAGGCGAGACGTGGGCAAGATACGGAGTCGACGTTTCCCGGTCGTCGCCTGAATGTTTCCAGCGTGTAGCGATTCGGTGCAGTGCGTGTCAGCCTGCGCGCCAGCGCGCGCGACGCGGGCGTGAACCAGCGGCGAGCATCGTGCGCACGCGGTCCATGGTGGCCACATCGAGCTTGCGGTTGAACCGGTCCGACACCGTGAAACGGTCGTCCAACACGCCACCGCTCGAGCCGACACGCGCCGAGTGGATCACCGTACCGGCAGCAGCGAATGCGGTGCTCACCGCCTGCAGCACCCCTGGCTCGTCGGCGCCGGTCACGGTGCACACGGTAAACCATGGCAACGCGTCGTTGTCGAATGACACCGCGAGCAACGGCTTCGCCGCTCGGCCCACACCGTTGCGCTGCCCGGTTTGCAGCCTGGGTTGCAGCCTGGTCCCGAGGCGGGCCTCGAAGCGCTCGGCCAGCACCCGCGCCGCGGGTCGGGTGGCCGTTCGCACGACGAAGCTGCACAGCACACCGCCGTCTGGCCAGGTGGCGATGTCGGCGGAGGCGATGTCGAGGTGGCCGGCGGCGAGTACGTCGGCGAGCCGGGCGAGGAGCCCGCTGGTGTCGCGACAGGCGATGTCGATCTTCCACAGACCGGCGTCTGGCGCGGGGCTCACTGCAACGCGAACCGCTCCGGCCCGCGGTAGTGGTTCCACCAAACGTGCGTGGCGGGCCAGTTCCTCAGGATCGTGGGCAAGCAGATACGCAGTCGAAGCGAACCGCAGCCGCTCGATCGGCGCGGCCTCGTCGAGGAGGTGCTCGGCTGCGATCCGGCGTGACGCGGCGATGTTGGTGGCTTCGCCGCGCTGTCGATCGGGATGCTCCAATACGTCGAGCACGCGTTCGTAGTGCGCGTCGAGGAGGTTCCGCTGCCCAGCCGAGAGCTCGCCGAGCGCGAGCGCCAACACATACGCGTCGTGGGCGTGGGCCCGGCTGGCGAGATGGGTGGCAAGTTGCAATACCTCGTGCTCGTCGAACCCGCTGCGGTCGTGTGCGCTGGCGCGCAGCAGGCGTGAGTCGTCGACGATCGAAACGATCCGGTCAGCTGTCGTGCCGTCGCCACGATGACCGACGAGCCGGTCGGCGAGCGCGTGCGTTGCTGCCGGGTTGCCGACATCGGCGACGTCGCTGACGAGCGCGGCGAGCACGAGGTCATCGGTGGCGATGCCGAGCCCGGGGTTGCGTTCCGGGAGATCGTGTAAGCGGTCGACCACGGCGAATCTCAACGCGCCCAACGGATCGAGGTCGCTCATGTCGGCTCGCCGGCGCGCCATTGCTGTTGCCACCTCCGGCAGCGCGCGGCTCAACACTCCGGTGACGTCGAGGAACCGCCACGAGCGCGGCTCGTCGGCACGAAGCAGTTCCGCCAATGCCGGCGTGTGGTGGGCCTCCCAGCGCACCTCATGGTCGCGTGTGCCGGCGAACCAGTCGAGCAGATCCTCTGCCGGTCGGGCGTTCGCCGCCAGCTGCGCGGCGGCCAAAGCGGTCGCTAGCACCGCAGAGGGCGGGGGTGTGGCGCGCAATGCAATGACCCCGCCGTCGACGTGGACCCAGCCACCGGCAGGCGCAACGCGTCCATCGTCGGCTGCGGGTGCGATGTCAGCCGACGCGCCAGCCGACGATCGACCGGGACCACCGGGACCGCTCGCCAGGCGCCACCGCAGCAATGGCGGTGTGATCACGGTCGTGATCAGGATGACGATCAAGAGCGCTCCGTACTGGTCGCCGTTGAGCACCCCGTTGGCCAAGCCGATCGACGCGAAGATCAACCCCACCTCACCGCGTGGGATCATGCCGATCCCGATCAGCAGCCGG
>JANNHO010000432.1:0-1816 GCA_031404435.1 Acidimicrobiaceae bacterium
CAAGAAACTGACAGCCGCACTGGGCGCACCCCAAAAATCCGATCCGAAAGCATCGGCAGAGGAACAGGCTCACCGGCCGAGCGCCTCGGGCCCAGGGTCTTCGGCCACGACCGCTCGCTGCCCTTCCTCGGGCGCGAGTTCTCCGCCGAGCCCGACTACTCCGACGACGCCCGCCCGCACATGCCGTAGTTGCCTGCGCCGTACGAGGCGGCCATGTGGATCGTGATGTGCGGCACAGTGGAGTTGGCGACAGCGTTGATCATCTTGGCTCCGTCTTTGATGATGCCACGGCGCTCGAACTCCTTGCCGACCATGTAGCCGGTGGTGTTCTGCAGGAAGATCAACGGTGTGTCGGTCTGGTTGGCGAGCTGGATGAACTGTGCCGCCTTGTGCGCATCCTCGTTGAACAGCACGCCGCGGTGGTTGGCGAGGACGCCGACCGGAAACCCGTGGATGCTGGCGTACCCGGTGACCAGCGATGCTCCGTACATCGGTTTGAACTCGTCGAAATCACTGTCGTCGACCACCCGACTGATCACGTGACGCGGATCGAATGGCACCTTCGGCTCGGCCGAGACGATGCCGAGAATGTGCTCGATGTCGTGCCGCGGCGGCAGAGCAGGACCAGTGCGGCCGGGGCCATGTTTACGGTGGTTGAGCCGCTTCACTACTTGGCGCCCGAGGCGGATCCCGTCCATCTCGTCGAGCGCGAAGTAATCGGCCAACCCGCTGACCCTGGCGTGCATCTCGGCACCGCCCAGGCTCTCGTCGTCACTTTCCTCACCGGTGGCCATCTTCACAAGCGGGGGACCGCCGAGGAACACCTTGGCGCGGTCCTTGATCATCACGACGTAGTCGCTCATGCCGGGCGTGTAGGCCCCGCCGGCGGTGGAGTTACCGAACACCACCGCCACCGTCGGGATGCCAGCGGCTGACAGCGCGGTGATGTTGCGGAACGTCTCGCCACCGGGGATGAACAGGTCGCTCTGCGACGGTAGGTCGGCACCGCCGGACTCGACGAGGTTCACCAGTGGGAGCCGGTTCTCGTGGCAGATCTTCATCGCCCGGATGCTCTTGTGCATCGTCAGCGGGTTGAGCGCACCGCCACGCACGGTCGGGTCGTTGGCCACCACCATGCACTCGACGCCTTCGATTACACCAATCCCGGTGATCAGCCCGACGCCCACGGGGAACTCGGTGCCCCAACCGGCCAGCGGTGCCAGCTCCAGGAACGGACTGGCTGGATCGAGGATCGCCTCGATCCGCTCGCGAGCCAGCAACTTGCCGCGCTGGCGATGCCGTTCCACGTATCGCGCCCCGCCACCGGCGGTGGCTGCGGCGAGCTCGGCGTCGTGCGTTTCGATCTGGCGTAGCATCGCCTCGCGGTTGTCCCGGTATGCATCGACCGCGGTGTTGACGGAATCGGGCAGGACCGGCATGTCAGTGCGGCTGGTCCAGTGTTGGAGCGGCCCAGGACGGGGCTCGGCGCTCGGCGAAGGCGCGCATCCCTTCGGCCCCCTCGTCCGACGCGAACAACCGGTCGCTCAGCGCCTGCATCTCCTCCCATGAACTCGACCCGGCGTGCAGGAGCCGCTTCGTCTCGGCGACCGCACGAGGTGCGCCAGCTTGGATGCCAGCGCACAACGAACGCAACTGGGCGTCCACGTCGTCGGCAACGTGGGTGACGAGGCCGATGTCGAGTGCGGCCGCTGCGGAGAACGGCTCCCCGGTGAGGAACGACGAGGCCAGCTTGCTCCACTGGCAGCGCAGGAGGATCGGCACGCTGATGATGGCGGGTGCTACCCCGATGCGGACC
>JANNHO010000433.1:0-7391 GCA_031404435.1 Acidimicrobiaceae bacterium
GCAGAACTGCTCAACATCGACAGTGAAGATGGTTGGCTCCTCCGGTGCTAATCTCTTTGCCTCCGTTTCTGCCGGCGTAAACGCACTTTGGGGCCCATTGCACCTCGGCGGCCGTGACGTAGTACACCACCTGCGCCATCACCCGCGCCCAGTTGATCGAGTTCACGGCGGACAGTTGCTGGTCCATGCGAAACGCGCGGTCGGCGAACATCGCCTTGACCAGATCTTGACAGTCGTCGAAGGTGCCGTCGACGGCGACGACATGCACGTTCGGCGAGTCGACCGTGGTCATCTGGCGGCGTTGCACGTCACTGGTGCGACCGTACGGATACAGGATGACGATGTCGATGTTGGCGCAGTTGCGGACCCCGTCGATCGCCGCCGAACCCGTATCACCGCTGGTGGCCCCGACGATGGTGACACGCTGGCTACGTTCGGCGAGAACATGATCGAACATCCGCCCGACGAGCTGCAGCGCGACATCCTTGAACGCCAGCGTCGGGCCGTGGAACAGCTCCTGCACCCAGTGCCGCTGGCCGATCTGCACCAACGGCACAACCGCATCGTGACGAAACGTTGCGTAGGCCTCGTGACACAGCCGGTCGAGGGTCGCTCGGCCTAGATCGGGGGCGACGAACGGAGCCATCACCTCGGCGGCACGCTCGGCGTAGGTGCCGGTGCCGGAGCCGATGCCGGGTTCCTGCGGCGCCCTGGCCGGCAACGACGGCCAGACCACAGGGACGTAGAGGCCGCCGTCGTTGGCCAGCCCCGCCAGCAAAACGTCGGCGAAGCCCAGCTCGGGCGCGCTACCGCGGGTACTCACATAGCGCATCGTCAGGCTCCGATCACGCGCAGCAGACCGCCGATGCTGCGGACAACATCGAGGTCGCGAAGCTCGCCCAGCGTGGCCTGCACCGCCGATTCCTTGGCGACATGGGTCACGAACACCAATCGCGCGTCCGGGGCGATGCCCTCCTGCTCGGCGGCGCGAATGCTCACCCCATGCCGGGCGAACACCCCGGTCACTGCGTGCAGCACTCCGGGTTTGTCGGCCACCTCCAAGCTGATCAGGTACTCGGCCGACGTCTCGTCGATCGGCAGCGTCACCGCACGTCCGAACGAGCCGAGCGAAGCGTAGGTGCGGTGCGACAGGTTGACGGCCGCGTCGATCACGTCACCGAGCACCGCGCTGGCGGTTGGCATCCCGCCGGCACCGCGGCCGTAGAACATCAGCGAACCGACCGCCTCGCCTTCGACGAACACGGCGTTGTAGCTGTCGCGCACACTGGCCAGGGGATGCGTGAGCGGCACCATCGCCGGATGCACCCGTACCGCGATCTCCCCGGTGACCGGCATCCGCTCGGCGATGGCGAGCAACTTCACGACGTACCCGAGCCGGCGGGCGACGGCGATGTCGTGGGCGGTGACACGGCTGATCCCTTCGTGGTACACATCGCCGGCGACCACCTTCACGCCGAAGGCGACGGTTGCAATGATCGCCGCTTACGCCCCGGCGTCAAAGCCTTCGACGTCGGCGGTCGGGTCGCGTTCGGCAAATCCGAGCGCTTGCGCCTCGGCCAGCGCGACTCCATAGTCGGCGCCGTCTTCGGTCATCTTGGTGAGGATGAAGTTGGTGGTTCCGTTGACGATCCCGAGCACCCGTGTGATCGGCTCGCCACGCAGGCTCTCACGTAGCGCCCGGATCAACGGGATGCCCCCAGCCACCGCTGCTTCAAACAATAGGTCCACCGCTGCCTCGTCGGCCGCAGCGAACAGTTCGGTGCTGACGTTGGCGAGTAGTTCCTTGTTGCCCGTGATCACCGGTTTGCCGTTCCTGAGCGCCGTCGTGATGAGTTCGCGGGCCGGTTCGATGCCGCCGATCAGCTCGACCACCAGATCGATTGCCGGGTCGTTCACCACAGCGAGCGCATCGCGGGTGATCACCCCTTCGGCCAGATCGACAGCGCGGGGACGACTCACGTTGCGCACCGCAACTGACGTGACCTCGAGCCGCAGCCCGGTGCGCGCCTCGATCACCGCAGCCCGGTCGTTGAGCAGTTGCACCACGGCCGCGCCCACGTTGCCGCACCCGAGCACGCCGATCCGTACGAGGCGGGTCGCTCGTTCACCGTCACCGTCACCGTCACCGTCGCCGTCGGGGGCACCGTCGTGGGCCACTTTCTTGCCTACCTGATCGATCGTCGTCACGGGCCGAGAGGCTACGCCGCCGCGGCCGTGCGCACCGGTGTTGTTTCCGGTGGGCCGATCAGGCCTGGGCGCGCATCAGTCCGACCGGGGCTCAAAGGCCAGCCGGTCGGACTGATGGGGGGTTCCGCTCGATGCACACATCTCCGCCCGAGACGTGATCATCAACTCGGAGATCTGGTTCGTTTCTTGGATGCGGCGACGGCACCGAGACCGGCACCGCACAGCGCGAGTGCGGCAATTGCCGTTCTGGGGTCGGCACCGCCGGTGGCCGGCAACGAAGCGCCGGTGCCCCCGCCGCTGATGCCAGGCGCCTGGACCTGGCCGGCCGACAACACCTGCGGAGTGACCGTTGGTGGCGCCTGCGTGGGGCACGAGACCTCGAAAGCCCTCGACATGTCGTGGCCGTCGGCCGCAATAGTCAGCTTCACAGTGCCGGCAGCTGCGCCGAGCACGGTCATCTGTTGGTTGGTTGCCGGGGCCACGACTTGGGTGGCCACGACGCCGCTGACCGGGTGGGTGATCGTGAACGTGATCGGCAGATCGCCACCGCTGTTGGCCAAGATGAGATTGATCGTTCCGCCGCCGTTGACGCAATGAGTCGTTGCCGACAGCGACGGGTGACCGGCGCGCTTGACGGCCACCGTCGTCGACGGAGCGGTGCCGGCCGGAACCGTGTTCTCGGGAACCGTGTTCTCGGGAACGGTGTTCTGCGAAGCAGTGTTCTCGGAAGCGGTGTTCTCGGAAGCGGTGTTTTCGGAGACCGTGGACGATGTGTCACCTTCGGCGGCAGCAGACTGTGCGTTGAGGACAAGCCCGACAGGCGAGACGGTCACGAACGAGAGGGCCGTCATCGCGATTGCCTTGCGCCGCCAGCGCTGCGATTCTGTCCGCCTCATCACCACTCCATTCGTGTCGACCCGCCTGCCGGGTTCGATGCGATCACCATACGGAAGCACCCTCGACGGCGCCAGCAATCGGCGGCTAATGGGCCGAACGACCCACCCGCTGCACCAGCGGCGCATCCGGCATACATTCGGGCGATGACGCCGCCCGAAGACCAGAGCGATGACCAGCGTGATGACGAGGACGACAGGCATCTCGACGAGTTGCTGCAGGAACTGCGCCTGGTCTTGCCGGGCACCACGGTGCTGTTTGCGTTCTTGCTCTCGGTTCCGTTCTCGGCCCGCTT
The DNA here is from genome assembly GCA_031404435.1 of Acidimicrobiaceae bacterium. Classification (GTDB taxonomy): domain Bacteria; phylum Actinomycetota; class Acidimicrobiia; order Acidimicrobiales; family Ilumatobacteraceae; genus VFMC01. Next base: position 3,398 of record JANNHO010000433.1, read on the forward strand.
CGAACAGATCAGCCCGCTCGATCGCCGGGTGTACTTCGTCGCCTTCATCGCCACCGCCGTGGCGCTCGTGTTCCTGCTCGCCGAGGCCGGTTACCACCGGCTGCGCGGCAAGCCATACGACAAGCAGGCCATGATTCGGACCACATCGAAACAAGCGGTCGTGGGACTCGGCCTGCTCGGCGTGGCGCTGGTCGCGTGCGTGGTGCTGGTTGCCGACTTCGTCTACGGCTCCGCGGTTGCCGCATGGGTGACCGTCCCGCTGGCGATCGGGGCGATCGGGATGTGGTTCGGCATCCCGCTGTCGCGACGGTGGCGCGGTGATCCCCCATCGCGCCGCAAGCCCTGAGCATTCAGCTGTGCTGGCGACCCAGTGCGGCGACGAGACCGTCGAAGCGACGGCGGTCGAGCATCGCGCCCTCGCGGCGAACCTGGTGCGGGTCGATCTCGAGCACCCGGTCGAGCTTGGCGTAGCTCGGTCGGCCATCGCGGTCCCATGGGCCGACGCCCACCTCGAACTGGGCGGAATCAGGACGTCGCTTCGACGTGAGCGCGACCCCGACCAGGCGGTTGCCGCGCCGGCCGAAGATCGCCACCGGCCGGTCCTTCCCCTGGCTCGGATCGTCCTCGTAGGGCACCCACGTCCACACGACTTCGCCCGGGTCGGGGTCGCCGTCGAGGCACGGCGAGTATTCGATTCTCGTCGCCGGCGTGCTCGGCCCACCTGGCCGTGCCGGTGTCCGCGGCGCGGGCGCTTCGGGCGAACGCTGCTCACGCCGATCACCACCAGCAGACGAGCGCCGTGCGGCCGCGGCGACCGTGCCCGCAACGCGGGCGGCGAAGCGGCTCAGCCGAGATCGCATGCCAGCAGATCGTCGTAGGTCTCGCGGCGAACAACCAGACGGCTGTCGCCATCGGCGACGAACACGACCGGCGGGCGGGTGAGCTTGTTGTAGTTGCTCGCCATCGAGTGCCCGTAGGCACCGGTGACCGGCGTGGCCAGTAGGTCGCCGACGGCGAGATCCGCCGGCAACGCGGCATCGAAGATCAGCACGTCGCCACTTTCGCAATGCTTGCCGACGAGGCGCGCCCGCAGGCTTCGTTCGGCGAGCACCCGCTGCGGGGCAAACGCCTCGTAGCCCGAGCCGTACAGCACCGGACGCGGGTTGTCGCTCATCCCGCCGTCGACTGCCACATACGTACGCACGTTGGGGATGTGCTTGATCGTGCCGACGGTGTACACGGTGATCGCCGCCGAAGCCACGATCGAGCGACCCGGTTCCACGCTGATGCGCGAGGTCACACCAAGCGACCGGCAGGCATGTAGCAAAACCCGTCCCCACTCGTTGATCGTCGGGGCTTCCTCTCCCCCCACGTACGCCACGCCCAGCCCACCGCCGAGGATCAGCTCGGGCAGATCGAGTGGCTTGGCGAAGCCGGCCATCACCTCGGCCGCCCTGGCGAAGCTGTCGACGGCGAACACATTCGAGCCGATGTGGCAGTGCACCCCGACCAGTTCCACCGCGGCCGACCGGCGAGCTCGATCGACGGCACGAGCGGCGTCGCCCGTGCCGAGATTGAAGCCGAACTTCGAGTCGTCCTGGCCGGTGGCGATGTACTCGTGGGTGTGCGCGTGCACCCCGGGCGTGATCCGCAGCACCACACGCGGCGCCGGGAAACCCTCATGGTGTAGGGCTTCAAGACGGTCGAGCTCTTCGTCGCAGTCGACGACGATGTAGCGAACACCGACCTCCATCGCTGCCCGCAACTCTGCGGCGCTCTTGTTGTTGCCGTGCAAGGTGAGGGCATCGGCGGGCACACCGGCCTGCAAAGCGACGTGCATCTCCCCCCCGCTGGCCACATCGAGCAGCATCCCCTCCTCGTACACGAGCCTCGCCATCGCCTTGCACAGAAAGGCTTTGGTTGCGTACACGGCACGCTGATGACCGAAGGCATCGACCGCCTCGCGGCAACGACGGCGGATGTGCAACTCGTCGTAGATGAACAGGGGCGTCCCGTGTTGCGAAGCAAGCTCGGCAACGCTGACACCGCCGACGCACAGCGATCCGTCAGCGGCGACTTCGGCGGTATCGGGAAGCAGATGCAGCGGTAGCGACGGGTGTGGCAACGACGGCATCGCCCTACATCCGCTCGGGCGCGTCGATGCCGAGCAGCTCGAGACCCATCGCCAGCACGCGGGCCGTGAGATCGGCGAGCGCGAGCCGACTCAGGCGTATCTCGTCGGTCTCGGCCTTGAGCACCGGGCAGGCCTCGTAGAACGCAGTGAAATCCTGGGCCAGATCGAACAGGTAGGTGCACAGCCGGTGCGGCAGATAGCGCTCGACGGTTTCGGTGACAGCACCATCGAAGCCGAGCAGCCGCATGGCCAGCGTACGTTCCTGAGCCATGGCGATCACCGGGACCACATCGCCGAGCTGCGCCGGATCGATCTCGCCGCGGCGGAAGATGCTCCGGATGCGGGCGTGCGCGTACTGCAGGTACGGCGCGGTGTTGCCCTCGAACGCGAGCATCCGGTCCCAGTCGAACACGTAGTCCTTGATCCGGTCGGTGGACAGCTCGGCGTACTTGAGCGCGCCAAGGCCGATGATCCGGCCGAGCTCGGCCTGCTCGTCGGGGGCAAGCTCGGGGCTACGCGCGGCCATGCCTGCCCGGCCCCGCTCAACGGCCTCGTCGACGAGGTCGATGAATCGCATCGGGTCACCGCTGCGGCTCTTGAGTATCTTGCGATCGGCACCGAGCACGTTGCCAAAGTTGACGTGCACAGCCCGCGCCGGCGGCACCAACCATCCGGCCATCGCGGCCACCTTGTAGACCATCGCCAGGTGTTGGGTCTGCGGGGTGCCGACGACGTACAGCAGCAGCGTCGCACCGATACGTTCGACCCGGTCGATCACGCACGCCAGATCGCTGGTGGCGTAGTTGAAGCCACCGGTGCGGGCTTGCACGATCAACGGCAGCGGATCGCCCTCGCGGTTGGTGTAACCGGGGACGAACACCACCCTGGCACCATCGGATTCCTCGAGCAGGCCGCATGCATCGAGTCTGCTGAGCACGTCGGGCATCGCTGATTGATACATCGACTCACCGGCAAGGTCGCCATCGGTCAGGAGGATGCCGAGCTTGCCGTACAGGTCGTTGAAGTGGCGTGTCGATTGCTCGACCAGCACGTTCCACAGCATCGTGGTCTCGGCATCGGTGCGGCTCTGCAGCTTGACGACCCGCTCGCGGGCACGATCCTTGAACTCGTCACTGACATCGAACTTGGAGCGCGCCGCTTTGTAGAACGCGTCGAGATCACGCAGATCGAGGTCGGCAGCACCATCGACGCCGCTTTCGTCGACGAGGTGCTCGATCAGCATCCCGAACGGGGTACCCCCAATCGCCGACGTGGTTCTCTTTCACCACCCGGTGACCAACGAACGTCATCAGCCGCACCAGGGCATCGCCAATGACGGTCGTGCGCAGATGGCCGACGTGCATCTCCTTGGCGATGTTCGGCGCCGAGTAATCGATCAGCACGGTCTCGGACGTCGTCGCGGGGGTCACCCCGAGGCGGGCGTTGTTGGTGATCGCAGCGAGCTGTTCGGCGAGGTACGTGGCGGTGAACGAGACGTTGATGAACCCCGGCCCGGCAACCTCCAGCTCGGCGATACCGACCAGCCCGGCAGCGGCTGAGGCGACCACCTCGGCGGCGACCTCGCGAGGTTTGCGACCGAGTTGTTTGGCAAGGGCAAGGGCGCCGTTGGCCTGTGCGTCGGCGCGGTCGCTGGCGCGCACGACCGGCTCATGTGGTGCCCCAGCGACCCGCTCGAACGCAGGGGCCAGGAGCGAGGCGACGGAAACGAGGGGATCAGCCATGACGAACCGAGGGTATCGGTCGCTATCCTCGCTGCATCCCGCCCTCGTAGCTCAGGGGATAGAGCAATGGTTTCCGGAACCATGTGTCGGAGGTTCGAATCCTTCCGGGGGCGCCTAA
>JANNHO010000434.1:0-22468 GCA_031404435.1 Acidimicrobiaceae bacterium
GAGGTCCGCTGCCGCCGCTGCGATTCGCACCTCGGGCACGTGTTCCCCGACGGCCCCGCACCCACCGGCCAGCGGTTCTGCATGAACAGCGCGTCCCTCGACTTCGTACCCGCGACCGACTGACCGGGCCCGAGCACACCGCGGTTCTCACACCGCTACTCGCACGGCGTGAGCGGACGGTCATCTGATCGACCCGTTCGGGATACCGGCCCGAAACCGGGCGTCCGTACCTTCAAACCCATCGTTGGCCGACGTGCATCTACGTCGGCAGCGAACACGGATGAGGGAGAGGGCGCATGTCGACATCATCAGAGGCGGTACTGGGTCTCGAGCCAGCGGTCGACAGCAGCACTGGAATCGCCCCAGATCTTCAGGCGGGCGACCGATCGTCGGGACGCTGGATCGATGACTGGCGGCCGGAGGACCCGGCATTTTGGGCCGAGACGGGCGAGGGGGTGGCCAAGCGCAACCTGATCTTTTCGATCCTGTCGGAGCACATCGGGTTTTGCGTGTGGAGCCTGTGGTCGGTGTTCGTGCTGTTCCTCGGCCCCGAGTATGGGCTCGATCCCGGCCAGAAGTTCCTGCTCACCACGATGCCCGCAGCAGCCGGCGCAGCGTTGCGGATCCCCTACACGCTCGCCGTCGCCAAGTTCGGCGGCAGGAACTGGACGGTGGTCAGCGCACTGCTGCTGCTGATCCCAACGGCGTTCACCGCCCTCGTGCTGGAACCCGGCGTGCAATTCAGCACCCTGCTCGTGGCCGCAGCGATGGCCGGTTTCGGTGGCGGCAACTTCTCGTCGTCGATGGCCAACATCGATTCCTTCTACCCCATGCACCGCAAGGGCTGGGCGCTCGGGCTCAACGCCGGCGGCGGCAACCTCGGCGTGGCCGCAACCCAGCTCGTCGGCCTCGCCCTGCTGGCCACCGTCGGCCGCGAGCACCCGCGGATGATGCTCGTCGTGTACATGCCGCTGGTCATCGTGTCGGCCCTGTGCGCCGGGCGCTACATGGACAACCTGCGCATGGCCACCAACGAACCGCGGGCGCTGCGCAACGTCGCCAAGCTGCGCCACACCTGGCTCATCGCGCTGCTGTACATCGGATCGTTCGGGTCGTTCATCGGTTTCTCGTTCGCCTTCGGGCAGGTGCTGCAGGTGCAGTTCGCCGACACGTTCGACACGCCGGTGAAGGCCGCGTACCTCACGTTCCTCGGGCCGCTCCTCGGCTCGCTCGCCCGGCCAATCGGCGGCAAGTTGGCCGACCGGCGCAGCGGCGCCACCGTGACCCTCTACACGTTCCTGGCGATGACCGCCGGCGCCACAGTGGTGGTGACCGCCTCGGTCGCCGAATCGCTGGGACTGTTCCTGGTGGGGTTCGTGGTGCTGTTCGTGCTCACCGGCATCGGCAACGGCTCGATCTACAAGATGACCCCCTCGATCTTCAACACCGAAGCGCAACTAGCGATCGACAACGGGGCCGACGATGCAACCGCCCGCAAGCAGGCCCGCACTCGGTCACGCTCGCTGATCGGTTTCACGGGCGCCACCGGAACCTTCGGCGGAGTGATGGTCAACCTCACGTTGCGCCAATCATTCCTCTCATCAGGCACCGGCACCGCGGCCTACATCGGTTTCATCGGGCTGTACCTCACGTGCGCCGCTGTCACCTGGGCCGTCTATGTTCGCCCGATCTCGCGCCTGATGGAGTCGTCATGACAGCGGCCGTGCAACACGCCGACATCCTCGTGATCGGCAACGGGATGGTCGGACGGCGCTTCGTCGACGCCGTACTCGAACGACGCCCCGCTGCGCCCCATCCCGCGAGCATCGTCGTGATCGGTGAAGAGACTCGCCCCGCCTACGACCGGGTCCATCTGTCGTCACTGTTCGACGGTGCCGACGAGGCATCGCTGGCCTTGGGTGCAACGATTCAGGGAACGACGGTGTTAGCAGACCACGACGGCGCAGACGAGGTGCTCGGCGACCCGGTGATCCACCTCGACACCGATGCCCGCACGGCGCGCACGGCTTCTGGCCGTGAGTTCACCTATGGCCGGTGCGTGATCGCCACGGGCTCGGCACCGTTCGTGCCCCCCGTGCCCGGAACCGACGCCGACGGCGTGTTCCTGTACCGCACCATCGACGACCTCGCGGCGATCAAGTCGTGGTCGGTGCGCTGCCAACGCGGTGTCGTCATCGGCGGAGGCTTGCTCGGGCTCGAGGCGGCGAACGCTCTACGTTTGCTCGGTCTCGGCGTGACTGTGGTGGAGTTCGCTCCCCGTCTGATGGCGGTACAGCTCGACGACGGCGGTGGCCGGGCGCTACGCCGCCATGTGGAAGCGCTGGGCATCGAGGTGCGCACCGGTGTGGGCGCCAACGCAGTGCTCGTCAACGACGAGGGATGCGCTCGCGGGTTGACGTTCGCGCCCACCGCTGCACCGGATGGCGATATCGAACACGAGCCGGCGTACGCCGAGATGGTGGTGATCGCAGCCGGCATCCGGCCTCGCGACCAGCTCGGCCGTGACGCCGGCCTGGAGATCGGCGCGCGCGGTGGCATCGTCATCGACGACCACTGCCGAACCTCGGCCGACGGGGTCTATGCGATCGGTGAAGTCGCCTGCCACCGCGGTCGGGTGCACGGCCTGGTCGCACCCGGCTACGCAATGGCCGAAGCCGTCGCCGCAGCGATGTTCACGCCGACGGGCGGCAGCACGGGCGACCAGACGGTGTTCGTCGCCGGCGACAGCTCGACACAACTGAAGTTGCTCGGCGTGGAAGTGGCCTCGGTCGGCGATCCGCACGCCAGCGGCGACGACGTGGTCGTTGCCGACCCCGCCAGCGGGGTGTGGCAGAAGGCGATCATCGGTCCCGACGGTCGGCTGATCGGGGCCGTGCTGGTCGGTGACGCGAAGCCGTTCATGGCACTCGTGCAGATTCTGCGCAACGGTGGCGACACGAGTCGGTTGATCGACGTGCTCCGGCCGACGGCCACCGCGGCCGGTCCGGCGGAGATGGCCGACACACCGACGGCGTGTGCTCGTGCCACAACGTCACCTGCGGCTCGATTCGGGCTGCCGTGTCGGAAGGCTTCGAGAACGTGGCCGGCGTGAAGTCGTGTACCAAGGCCGGTACCGGATGCGGGTCGTGCCTGCCGATGCTGCAGCAGCTGATCGACGCACAGCTCGCGGCCGCCGGCAAGGTGGTGGAGCGTCGGCTGTGCGCCCACTTCGCGGTCACCCGCCCGGAGCTGTTCGAGACGGTGCGCGCTACCGGAATCCGCACGTTTACCGAACTCGTGGCGAGGTTCGGGACCGGGCGCGGCTGCGAGATCTGCAAGCCGGCCGTCGCGTCGATGTTCGCCTCGCTCGGCTCCGGTTACATCCTCGACGGCGAACAGGCCAGCCTGCAGGACTCCAACGACCACTTCCTCGCCAACCTGCAACGCGACGGCACCTACTCTGTGGTTCCGCGGGTGCCCGGCGGCGAGATCACCCCGGCGCAGCTCATCGCGATCGGCGAAGTGGCCCGCGACTTCGACCTGTACTCGAAGATCACCGGCGGCCAGCGGATCGATCTGTTCGGTGCCCGCGTCGAGCAGCTCCCGGCGATCTGGGCACGGCTGAGGGCCGCCGGGCTCGAATCGGGTCATGCCTATGGGAAGGCCCTGCGCACGGTGAAGTCGTGCGTCGGCACAGCGTGGTGCCGGTACGGCGTGCAGGATTCCACGACGATGGCGATCGATCTGGAGCTGCGTTACCGCGGCTTGCGGGCCCCCCACAAGATCAAGCTCGCTGTGTCGGGTTGCGCCCGCGAGTGCGCCGAGGCGCAGAGCAAGGACGTCGGCATCATCGCCACCGAGCGCGGTTGGAACCTGTACGTGGGCGGCAACGGCGGCATGCGCCCGGCGCACGCCCAGCTGCTCGCCGAGGACCTCGATGATGCCGCACTGGTGCGGGCGATCGACCGCTACCTGATGTGGTACGTCCGCACCGCCGAACGGCTCGAGCGCACGGCCACTTGGCAACGCAAACTACCCGGCGGGATCGACTTCGTTCGGCGTGTGGTGATCGACGACGAGCTCGGGCTCGGGGCCGACTTCGACGCCGATATGGCCCGTCACGTGGCCACGTACGAGTGCGAGTGGGCGGCCACCCTCGACAGTCCGGAACGGTCGGCCCGGTTCGCCTCGTTCGTCAACACCGATACCCCCGACCCGACCATCACCAGGGTCACGATCCGCGGCCAACGGCTGCCAGCGGAGGCACGAGCATGAGCATCGACATGACCACCAGCACGGATACCGATACCGATACCGATACCTGGACGGTCGTGTGCGCGGCGACGCTGCTCACGCCAGATCGTGGGGTCGCGGCACTGGTGAACGGCACGGCAGTCGCGATCTTCGAGCTGTCGACGGGGAGCCTCCACGCGATCGACAACATCGACCCGTGCAGCGGGGCCAGCGTGCTCAGCCGGGGCATGATCGGCGACGTCGACGGCGTAGCCACCGTTGCCTCGCCGATGTATAAGCAGCGCTTCGACCTGAGCACCGGATGCTGCCTCGACATCCCGGGGCTCTCGGTCGCCGTGCACGACGTCACCTCGGCCGACGGCATGATCCACGTCCGCATGCGGCCCACTGCCACGGTCGCGGGGGCGCGATGACGATCAGCGACTTCATCGCCATCCCCGTCGAAACCGGACCCAGCTGGGGCTCGGGCTGCGGTACCGGTTCGGGATGCGGTTCAGGCTCGGGATGCGGTGCCGGCCCGGGCCCAGATCCGATGGCCAGGATTGGCTACCGCGGGCCGGAGCTGCTGCCACTCGATGCCGGGCAGCAATACCGGTTCGGGTTCAGCATGAACGCGTGCATCGGCTGCCACTCGTGCGAAGTGGCCTGCGCCGAGCAGAACGGCCTGCCTGCAGGTACCACATGGCGACGCGTGGGCGAGATCGAAGGCGGCGACCACCCCAACACCAAGCGCTTCCACCTGTCGATGTCGTGTAACCACTGCCTCGAACCGGCCTGCCTGGAAGGCTGCCCGACCAACGCCTACACCAAGCTGGCCAACGGCGTCGTCGCCCACCACGCCGATGACTGCATCGGCTGCCAGTACTGCACGTGGAACTGCCCGTACTCGGTTCCTGCCTTCCAACCCGACCGGCACATCGTCACCAAGTGCGACATGTGCGAACCACGCCTCGGTGCCGGGCTCGCCCCGGCATGCGTGTCGGCGTGCCCAACGTACGCAATCACGGTGGAGCGGTTCTACCCCGACGACTGGCGCGCCGACCACTCCCAAGGCGATGCTCCGGAACTGCCGAGCGTGGACCTCACCCTGTCGACCACCCGTATCGAGCTCCCCGCCAACATGCCGGCAACCACGATCGCAGCGAGCGACTGGAACCTGCGGCCCGAGCACCCGCATTGGCCGCTGGTGTGGCTGACGCTGCTGACCCAGCTCGCGGCCGGCACCAGCGCCACCGCCGACACGTTCGCCGACCGTTGCGTCGGCGCGGCACTTGCCGGTGCCGGCCTACTCGGAGCGATGTTCCACCTCGGCCGTCCGGCGATGGCCTGGAAGGCATTGCGCAACCTGCGCCGCTCGTGGCTCAGCCGCGAAGTGTTCCTGCTATCGGTGTACGCAGCGCTCGCCGCGTCCGCCGTCGTGGTCCCGGCGCTCGCGACCGCAGCGACGATCAGCGCGTTGCTCGGCATCTACGCCTCGGCGCGGCTCTACGTGGTCCCGGGCCGGCCTGCGTGGAACACGCCGCTCACGGTCGTCCGCTTCTTCGCCACCGCAGCCGCGACGGGTCCACTGATCACGGGCCACACCTCGGTCGCCGTCGTCGGCATGGCCGTGGCACTCGGGGCAACCGCGCTCAACTGGTGCCGTCTCGCCCGCCACCATTCCCAGCCATGGCGCGGGGCCGTGAGCTTGGAGCTGCGCTGGTTTCGACCCTGGACCATCGGCCGGTGGATGCTGGTCGGCGTCGCCATCGTCGCCGCGGTGAGCGGCCAGTCGTGGATGTCGCTGTGGCTCGCGCTCGCGTTGGCGACCGCCAGCGAGGCGATCGGGCGGTGGCTGTTCTTCGTCACCGTCGTCCCGCTCAACGTGCCCGGGGCCTTCTGGCGCGGTGCGGCCGGGAGCCACCGATGAGTTCCCCCACTGCGAAACGCACCGTCCGCGACCGGGTGGGCAAGCTGCTCGGCGTCGACCACGGCGGTGACCGCTACACCTACGTGGACGCACCCGGCCAAGGTCCGATCAGCGCCAGTCGCGCCGTCGACCACTGGGTGCGCACCACCTGCGGCTACTGCTCGGTCGGCTGTGGGATGCTGCTCGGTGTGCGCGACGGCGCGGCCGTGGCCGTACAGGGCGACCCCGGCCATCCCGTCAACGCCGGCAGGCTGTGCCCGAAGGGGCTCACCGAACACCTGATGATCGCAGCCGTTGGCCGGCTGACCACGCCGACCGTACGTGGTCATGCCGTGGGTTGGGACACAGCGCTCGACCATGTTGTCAGCGGGTTCCAGGATCTGATCGCCAAGTACGGGCCCGAGTCGGTGGCGATCCTGTCCACCGGCCAGCTGGTGACCGAGGAGTTCTACGCCCTCGGCAAGCTGGCCCGCATCGGCATGGGGTTGCAGCACTACGACGGCAACACCACGCTGTGCATGGCCAGTTCGGTCGCCGGTTACAAGATGAGCTTCGGTAGCGACGGCCCACCCGGTTGCTACGAGGACCTCGAACTCGCCGACGTGGTGGTTTTGTGGGGTGCCAACATCGCCGACAACCATCCGCTGCTCGCCCCCCGCGTGCTCGCCCCTGCCAGCGTGACGGGGGGAGCGACGGGCAACCGCACCGTGATCGCAGTCGACCCACGCGTCACCAAGACGGCGATGGTGGCGGATGTGCACCTCGCCGTTCGCGCCCGTGGTGACATCGCCCTGCTGAACGGGATCATGGCCGTGCTCGTCGCCGACGGCCTGGTCGACATCGACGAGCTGCGCGCGCATGTGAACGGGCTCGACGATCTCGTCGCCGACCTGGCCTCGTGGCCGCTCGATCGGGCCGCCACCGAGAGCGGCATCGACGCCGAACTGATCCGCACCGTCGCCCACCTGATCGGGCGCGCCGAACGGTGCGTAATCGCGTGGACGATGGGCGTCAACCATTCGGTGCAGGGCACGATGACCGTCACGCTGTTGAACACCCTCGCGCTGCTCACCGGCAACATCGGCAAGCCTGGCGCAGCACCACTGTCGATCACCGGGCAATGCAACGCGATGGGCACCCGCGAGACCGGCTTCACCGCCTCGATGCCCGGCTACCGCTCCTATGACAACCCGGCCCATCGAGCCGAGCTCGCTGCGCTGTGGGGCATCGACGAATCACGGATTCCTCGCGAGCGCGGGCGGGCCTACCCCGACATCATCAACGCCGTGGTCTCCGGGCGGATCAAGGGTTTGTGGATCATCGGCACCAATCCGGTCGTGTCGTACCCGAACAGGGCGACGCTCGAGTTCGCCCTCGACCAACTCGATCTACTGGTGGTCCAGGACGGCTTCGAGACACCCACCACAGCCAAGGCTCACGTGGTGCTGCCGGCCGCGATCTGGGGCGAGAAGGACGGCACGTTCACCAACAGCGAACGGCGGGTGTCGCGGGTTCGGGCCGCCGTCGATCCACCTGGGCTGGCCCGCTCGGATTTCGAGATCTTCATGATGATCGCCGAGCGGTGGGGATGTGCCGAGCTGTTCACCGGATGGTCCACCCCTCATGACGCATTCGAGGAGTGGCGGCGCGTGTCGGCGGGACGGCCGTGCGACTACAGCGGCATCACCTGGGACCGCATCGACGCGGCCGGCGGCGTGCACTGGCCGTGCCCCGCCGGCCCTGAAGGAGATGACGTCCCGCTCGGCGGATCGCCGCGGCTGTACACCGATCTGCACTTCAACACCCCCGACGGCAAGGCGAAGGCGCACGTGGTCCAACCCGAACGGATTCGGGACCGTCCCCGCGAGCGGTTCCCGATGCTGCTCAACACCGGCCGCACCGTCGAGCACTGGCACACCCGCACCAAGACCGGCCGCATCGCCGTGCTGGAAGGGCTCGCCCCCGAGGCGTGGGTGGAGCTGCACCCGACCGACGCCACCGCTCTCGGTGTGCGGTCAGGCGACTGGGTGAAAGTGGTGTCCGAACGAGGCCAGATCGACGCGATCCGGGCACGCGTCACCGCGATCGTGCGCCCCGGCGAGGCATTCATCCCGTTCCACTGGGACGACCGGTGCGCCAACCGGCTCACCGTCGACGAGTTCGATCCGATCAGCCGCGAGCCCAACTACAAGCAGTGCGCGGTGCGCGTCGAGCGTGTGCCCAGCCGCTGAAGCACGAACGTCGCTGCGCGTCGACTGGTCACCGGCACGAAACCCATTGGACACATGACGATGCGAGCCTGAGTGATGTGTTGAGCGGATTCACTGTGGGCATCACGGCCGATCGTCGTTGGGACGAGCAGGCGGTGCTGTTCGAACGCCGCGGCGCGACCGTGATGCACGGCCCGAGCATCCGCACACTCCCCCTACGCTCCGATCAACCACTACTCGACGCGACGACCCGAATCATCGAACGCCCGCCCGACATGGTGATTGCCAACACCGGCCTCGGTGTGCGCTCGTGGTTCGGCGCCGCCGACAGCTGGGGACTCGGGCCGCAGTTGCACCGGGCTCTCGCCGCGTCGCGGATCATCGCCAGGGGACCGAAGGCCTCCGGAGCGGTTCACTCGCTGGGCCTCGAGGTGGAGGCTCGCGCCGACAACGAGCGGCTGTCGGAAGCAATCGACCTCGTGCTCGCCCGGATCACGCCAGGGGGCACGGTGGCGGTGCAACTCGACGGCAGCGGCACCGCGCCCGATGTCGCCCGGCTCGATGCCGCGGGGGTCACCGTGATTGCGGTGCCCGTCTACGAATGGACGATGCCCGACGACGACCGCCCCGCGCTGAAGCTCATCCGCGCCCTGATCGCCGGCCGGGTGCACGCCGTGACGTTCACCACCGGACCCTCGGTGCGGAACTTCGTTGCCATTGCCGCCGAACACGACCTCGACCAGGCGCTGACCGACACCTTGCGCGACCCGCGTCTGGTCGTGGGGTGCGTCGGTCCGGTGTGCGCCGAAAAAGCCGCCGCGCTCGGCCTTCCCCGAGAACAATTGGTCGTGCCCACGGCGTACCGGCTCGGCCCGATGGTGCGCGCCGTCGCCGACGAGCTCGTGCGCCGCCTGGTGAGCATCGACATCGGCGGCGTGCGGATGGTGCTGGCCGGGTCAACTGCGGTGGTCGACGACGTTCGCATCGACCTGAGCGATGCCGAGGCACGCCTGCTCGGAGTACTCGCTTCACATCCCAACAGCGTGTTCACCAAGGCCGAGCTACTGGTGGAGGCGTGGGCTGGTACTGGCGCAGACGAACACGTGGTGGAGGTCACCGTTGCCCGGCTCCGCAGGCGGCTCGGCGCCCACGGCACAGCAATCACCTCGATCCACCGCCGCGGCTACACCCTGCGGTCTTGAACGGCGTCCGGCAACGCACCCACACAACGCGCGAGGCCCCGCCGATCGAACGGCGGGGCCTCGAACCTGGTTCCCGGGTGGAGGTGAGGGGAATTGAACCCCTGGCCTCAACAGTGCGATTGTTGCGCTCTGCCAACTGAGCTACACCCCCGTTGGAGCTGACGAGTGTAGCGGGCGCCTCGCCACCTTTCAGGTAGCTCAGTCAGGCGACCGAATCTAGGCGGCGTGAAACCAGTTGGCGTCGCTGTACAAGCGGTCGTGTTCGTACTGGCGCATCTGGGCCAGCTTGTAGCAGTAGCCGCACAGCGAAACGAATGCCAGAGCGAAGGCGTAGACCATCGCCGATGACTTCGTGGTGGCTGACAGGAACAACGTCGCCGCGTTGGCCATCGCCAAGACGAACACCACGTTCATCCGTCGCCGGCGCACCACTTCACGCTGCGACACGCGGCGTGCCGGCTGGTGCCGCTGGCCGTGCACCATGCGATCGCGATCGTGGCGGCGCTGCAGTTCGCCGGTGTAGCTCTCGGCTTCGGCGAGTGACACGGCGTGAGAGCGAACGCCCGGACGTCCGGTCGCGGCGGGACGAGCCAACGGCGACGGGGCCAACGGACGGCTCATTGCCCGCATCGGGGTCATCGAGCGGGTCGGCACCGCACGCTGCAACGTGGACAGGTGCCGACGGAAATCGGTGACCGAGGTACCGGCCCGATTGTCGAGCCGCGAACGCAACAACGGAGGAACGAGAATGGCTACCCAGGCGGCAGCCACAGCAAGAAGAACGATCTTGGCCATCAGCTACCTTGCTCGGTTCTGGAGATCCTGATTGGGAGATGTGGTGTGACGAGATGTGGTGACATGTGAGGTGGTGACATGTGAGGTGGTGGTGGTTTCGGTTACCGCAAGGTTAACGCCACCGGAACAGAGGGTGGCGGCGGGCAGACATTTCATTACGATTCTACTACGTTCGTAACACTAAGCGAAACATCCGCATCTGGGGGGTCGCGGCGGAACACTCCGGAACGACCACCCGTCTTTTCCCACAGCGCGAGCTCACCGATCACCATCGCCCGGTCCGCAGACTTGCACATGTCGTAGATGGTCAGCGCTGCGGTCGCGCAGGCGTGCAGGGCCTCCATCTCGACCCCGGTCCGGTCAACGGTGTCGACATTGGCTTCGACGGCGATGAAGTCGTCACCGATCTCGAAGTTGATGTTGACCGCACCGACGAGTAGCGGGTGACACAGCGGGATCATGTCGCTCGTCCGTTTGGCGGCCTGGATGCCGGCCACCCGGGCCACGGCGAGCACGTCGCCTTTGTTCACCTCGCGATTGGCGATCGCCGACGTGGTCTCGGGACGCATGAACACCTTGCAGCGGGCCACGGCCCGGCGATGCGTCGGTTCTTTGGGCGTGACGTCGACCATTCGGGCGCGGCCCATCGGGTCGAGGTGCGAAAAGGAGAGGTCAGTCATCTGGGGTCAAGACTACTGAACAAACGAGCGCGGTCCGCGCACCCGCAACCGCGCGCAGTCAACCGGTGAGCACCGGTCCCGTGTCGACGATCTCGAACGCCGTACCTGGAATCGACTTCAGCTGGTTCAGGTCGGCATCGTCCCACGCCGGGTTGACGGCACCTTGGAAGAACCAGTTGCTTCCGTTGTCGGCCACGATCAGGCCGTACTGCTGCATCGCGATGGCGATCACGCGCGACTGCCCCGTCAGCACGCTGACGTCGAAGGCGACGCTCAGACGTAGTCGCAGCCCCATCGGCGGCAGGTCGGGGTTGGCGCGTGACGACGCAAAATGCGTTGCCGGCAACACGAAACCGCGCTGCGTTTGCGCGAACGTGACCCGGATCGCGTGACGGATCGCGCCGGCCGCGACCTCGTCGTAGCGCACCAATCCGGGCAGGATCGGCAGCCCGGCGGCATCGGCACTGGTCCACCCGATCGGCCGCAGCGCACCGGTGGTGAGGTTCCACCGGGCTCCCGAATCGGCCAGCCAACCGCCACCCGAGCGGCGGGCGACGAACAACTCGAACAGCTCGCAGGTGCCCTGTTGGACAGCGAGCACGTGCCGGTCGCCGGTTGCCCCAGCGCCACCCTCGACCGGTGCATCGAGCGGCACGGGGAAGGGACCGGGATCACTCTCGTCGCCGTAAGCCGTATAGGTGATTGGCACCGCCGGCTGGGAGGGCGGCACCACGACGAACGGGATGCCATAGGAGGGGTTGCTGCCGAAATCCGGGTGGAGGTTGTCGCCCCCGACGGACTGGATGGTGGCGATGATCTGCGTGGAGCGCGGGTGCAGCGGGTAGCCGCTGATGTTGGTGTTCCACGCGTTCGTCACGGGAAACACCGGGCACCCGCCGATCGTTGGACCAGATGGTGCGAGCCGATCCGCCGGCTCCAGCGCAGTCGCCGGACCGGGCACGGTGTCGACGGGTGGGGCCGCGGCGACGGCCACGACACCAATCAACGCCGCGACGCACACCGCGACCGCGAGCACGACACGCGTGCGGTTAGCCACCGATCTGACTCATCGAGCGGTTGGGGCGCACGAAGTTGACCTGGTTGATCTGATGGCCGGCCCACTTCAGGCCCACGGCGCGTTGGATCTCGGCGGCAAGGTCGTCGTCGGAGGCACCGGCGCGCATCATCGCCAGCAGATTGAACTCGGTGGTGGCGAACAGGCAGGTGCGAAACTGGCCGTCGGCGGTGAGCCGGACCCGGTCGCAATCGCCGCAGAACGGCTTGGTGACGGTGGGAATCACCCCGACCGTGCCACGCCCATCGAGGTAGCGCCAGCGGTCGGCGGGGGCCGCGCCGCGGGCCGGCACTTGTTCGAGCGGAAACTCCGCCGAGAGGGCGGCGACGATCTCGTCCTGGCCAACGACCTTGTCGTTCATCCAGTGGCCGCTCGCATCGAGGGGCATGAACTCGATGAAGCGGACCTCGACATCGTGGTCGCGTCCGAACCGGGCGAGGTCGACGATCTCGTCATCGTTGGTGCCGCGCTCGATCACGGCGTTGATCTTCACCGGAGAGAACCCGGCCTCCTTGGCCGCTTCGATGCCGTCGAGCACCCGGACGAGTTCGTCACGGCGGGTCATCTCCAGGAACCGGTCGCGGCGCAGGGTGTCGAGGCTGATGTTGACCCGGTCGAGGCCGGCCTCGCGCAACTCGTGTGCGACGAGGCGGAACGTGGCGCCGTTGGTGGTGAGCGCGAGGTTCGGCGCCCGTCCGGCATGTGGTGATGCCGACGACGTGGGCACCCGCAGCCCGGCCAACTTGGCGACCAGCACAGGAAGATGGGCGCGCACCGTTGGCTCGCCACCGGTGAGCCGTAACCCGTCGACCTCGAACCGCTCGACGAAGATCCCTGCGAGCCGCTCGATCTCCTCGAACGACAACACATCGGCCCGCGGCAACCACTTCATCCCCTCTTCCGGCATGCAGTAGGTACAGCGGAAATTGCACCGGTCGGTGACCGAGATGCGCAGGTCACGAATCGTGCGCCCGAACGGGTCGACGAGATCCACTCGCTCAGCCTATCGACAGCACGATCACGTCGACCTGCCCGCCAACCGGAACCCCGTCGCCATCGGGCAGCACCGCAAGTGCGGTGGCCGACGCCGTGGCGGCCAGTTGATGGCTGCCCTGCCCGCCGACCGAGCGCACGTGATAACGCCCATCGGCCTCGAACGCCCCGACCACCCGCGCGTAGTGGGTCTTGCCATCGGGCCGACGCGACAACGCTTCCGCGGCAACGCCGACGATGCGCAACCGATCGATCACGGGCCTGCCGAGCATGGTCTGCAAGGCGGGGCGGGCAAACAACTCGAAACTGACCATCGAACTGACCGGGTTGCCGGGCAGGCCGAACACGGGGACCTGCCGGCCACCGCCGTCATCGAGCATGCCGAACGCGAACGGCTTGGCCGGCTTGATCGCGATCTGCATCCACGACATGTCGGCGATGGTGGACAGCACGGCTTTGACCACGTCGTAGTCGCCCATGCTGACCCCGCCACTGGTGACGATCGCATCGCACTCCGCCGCTGCCCTGCGCAACACCGCTTCGAGCACGGCCTCGTCGTCACGGACGACCCCGTAGTCGATCGCTGCACATCCGGCGGCGGCAACCAACGCGAGGAGCATCGTCTTGTTGCTCTCGCGGATCTGGCCTGGCGCGAGCGCCGAGCCGTCGTCGATCAACTCGTCGCCGGTGGACAGCACCGCCACGCGCGGCGTACGGGTCACCTCGACCTTGCGAACGTTGATGCTCGCGAGCACTCCGAGGATGGCCGGGGTGAGCACGGTGCCGCCGAGGAACAACGTGTCGCCAGTGCGCACATCGTCGCCAGCGTCGCGCACCGCGTCAGCGGCGCGCACGGGCCGCTTGACCAGCACGACGTTGCCGTCGTGTAGCCGTTCGGTGTCTTCCACCATCACTGCCGCGTCGGCACCGGCGGGTATCGGGGCACCGGTCATGATCCGGATCGCCTGGCCGGCTCCGACGGTGAGGTTACTGGCCGAGCCGGCGGCCACCTCGTCGATCACCGCGAGTTCCACCGGCACCGTGGTGGTGTCGGCTGCACGCACTGCGTACCCGTCGACCGCCGAGTTGACGAACGGCGGCACGTCCTCGCCGGCGACGACTGCCCCGATCAGCACCGAACCAACCGCATCCGACACCGCGATCGTCACCGCCGGCAGGGCACCCACCCGGTCGAGCACGTACTGGCGGGCTTCGCTTTCGTGAATCACAGCCGCGTACGGTATCGGGCCGCACCGGGCTGCGCCGGGCCGTATCGGGCTGGATCCGGACACTGGGCGGGCGAACTGCGGGCACACTGGATGAGTGACCTCGTACGTGCCTTTTTCTGCTGACGGTCATGAGGCCGCGTGGACCACCTGGGACGGCGAGGGCACCGAGCAGCTCACGTTGCGGTGGGAGAACGAGGGGTGGACCGCTTCCGGCATCGTCGGGCGAGAGCGGGTGCAGTACGTGATCCGGCTGTCGGCATCGTGGCAGGTTCGCCAGTTCCTGCTGTTTCGCGACCTCGACGAGCCCGACCTGTGGCTCGCCACCGACGGGTCGGCGCGCTGGGGTGAGATGAATGGTGCGCACCGGGTGGAGCTCGACGGGTGCTACGACATCCACCTGCCGATCACGCCGTTCACGAACACCCTGCCGATCCGTCGCCTGCCGCTCCTCGATGGCGACTCGGCCGAGTTCCCGGTCGTGTACGTCGATGTCGAGACGCTCGAAGTGCGACCCGATCTACAGCGTTACACACGCCTCGGCCCGCACCGCTGGGGTTTCACCCAACTCCAGACCGGTCGATCGCTGGAGTTCGACGTCGATGAGCACGGTCTCGTTGTCGACTACCCAGCACTGTTTCGCCGAGCGCACTGACCGGGCGCTCGCCCGCTGTCAGAGGGATTTGGCAGCGAGCCACTCGCGCAGCTGCGGACCCATTCGCTCGTCGACGAGGCCGATTTCGATCACTGCGGTCAGCCAGCCGAACGGGTTGCCGGTGTCGTAGCGCAGCACGTCGCTGGCCACCCCGTTGAACGGGCTGCGCAGGGCCTGGGCCTGGAGCGCATCGGTGAGTTGGATCTCGCCGCCGGCACCGGGCGTGACCTTGGCGATCTCGTCGAACACGTCGGGGGTCAGCACGTAGCGGCCGATGATGATCAGATTGCTCGGCGCGTCGGCGGGCTTGGGCTTTTCCACCAGCCCCTTGATGCCGATCACTCCGTCGTTGTCGAGCTTGCCGACCGGGTCGATCACCCCATACGCGCCGACCTGATCGTGGGGCACCTCTTTCAACCCGACCACACTGCCGCCCGTTGATTCGCACAGCCGTGCCATCTGGTCCAGCAGCGACGAGGAACCCATCAACTCGTCGGGCAGCAACACCGCGAACGGCTCGTCGCCCACCGCCTCCCTGGCGCAACCGACAGCATGGCCTAGGCCGAGGGCCTGATCCTGATAGGCGAAGCTGACCTTCACGTCTCGCCCGATCGATTCGAGCCGGTCGGCCATCCCATCACGCCCCGACGAGCGCAGCTTGGCGATCACTTCGGGCTGAGGTTGGAAGTAGGCCTCGATCGCCGGCTTGGCGTGGCTGGTGACGATCACCATGTGATCGACCCCGGCACCGACAGCTTCATCGATGATCAGTTGCAATGCCGGTGTGTCGATGATCGGCAGCAGTTCTTTGGGGACAGCCTTGGTGGCCGGCAGGAAACGGGTTCCCATCCCGGCGGCAGGCACGACAGCAGTGTGGACACGCATGGGGCCGCATCCTATTGACGCGTCGCCTGCTCTCCTGTGCCGTTGGGCGCCATCGCCGATACTCTTTAGCACTCGAAACACTCGACTGCTAACAGCCTTCGCCCGCTCCGGTCCGAAGCCTCATCTGCGGAGCTCCGATGCCCACATACGTCTATAAGTTCACCGAAACCGGCGAAACCGTCGAGGTTCAGCAGGCATTCAGCGACGATTCACTCACCGAAACCGTCCACCCGGCCACTGGTGCGACGATGGCCGTCAAGAAGGTGTTCACCCCCGTCGGGGTCACGTTCAAAGGCGGCGGGTTCTACAAGACCGACAGTCGCGGCGGGAAGAAGTCGTCAAATTCATCGTCGGCCGCCTCGGAGGGCTCATCCAGCGGGTCCGATTCGGCGGGTTCCGGCAGTGGAGCTAGCTCCAACGGTGACAGTTCGTCGCTGGCTGCCCCATCGTCCAAGGCCGATTCGGGCGCATCGAAGGGCGACTCGGGCTCGAAGAGCGATTCGGGGGCGTCGAAGGCCCCGGTGGCGACCCCGGCTTCCACATCGAGCACCAGCACCGCTACTGCGTCGTCGGGCTCGAAGTCGTCGGGCTGACGGTAACGTCAGCCAAGTCGGGAGCTGAACGGCTGGCTCCTGCGTTCTCGGCCCCACCGGCCTGATCGCCGCCTCGTTCGGCCTAGCAGCAACCGTGTGCGTCACACGGTGCTCGTCGTAATCGGTATGGATCGTTTGCCGATCCTGGTGGGAGGTCCGATGTTCTTTGCCCGGTGCCGTTCATTTCTCGCTCGCCATCGGCGGCTCTACTGGGTGATCGTGATCTCGATCTCGGCAGTGCTGATGGTGATTGCCCTCGGTGAGCAACAACGCCTCGATCAGGCCCGCCGGTCGTGGAGCGAGCCGGTCACGGTGTGGGTCGCCGCAGTGCAGCTCGCGCCAGGCGAGGCCGTGCTTGCCGAGCCCCGCCAGCTTCCCCGCGCCGCGCTGCCCGACGGTGCGGCAACGACCGACCCCGCCGGCAGCGTTGCGCTGCGGCCGTTGCAGCGCAACGAGGTGGTGACCGACGATGACGTCGGCGACGGTGCCGGCGGGCTCGCCCCTGCCGGGTCACGGATCGTGGCCATACCCGCCGATGACGCCGCGCTTGCGGTCGCGATCGGCGACCGTGTCGACGTGGTCGCCGCCGGGATCGTGGTCGCCGCCGATGGCGTGGTTGTTGTCGTTGGTGCAGCTTCGGTCGGCGTCGCCGTCGACGAACGATCCGCCCCAGCCGCTGCCACCGCAGCTCACGACGGCCTCGCCGTGATTGTCGCCCACGTCGTCGCCACCTGAGAGTGAGTGTGGAGTGTGAACCTGCGGCCGGGCGTGGAGCAGCCGCGTGTCGAGAAATGCACCTCCACAGTGGGTTTCTCGACACGCCGAACCGGCCACCCGACGCGCCAACAACCCCCTCAGTGCTACCGACTGGCGATTTTCAGAATTCGGCCAGCTCCGCGTCGGCGTCTGACTCCGGCGCTGGCCCTGGGTCGGGGTCACCGGTGAGGCGCGGGAGCAGGAATCCGAGGCGCATCAGCCCCAATCCGACCGCGAGGAACAGCGCCGCGCGCCACAGCGCGTCCACTTCGCGCAGGTCGACGGTGAGCAGCTTGCCCACCGTGACGGCCAGCACGACCAGGCCTGTTCCACCGAGGTCGCGAACCTTGCGCAGCAAGCCGAACAGCAACAATGCGGTGCCGAGAACTGCCCACGACGCCGAGATCCAGGCCTGCCCCTGCGGCGCTTGTTCGAGCACCGACCCGAGCCACACGAGCACGAGCACCAAGATTCCGGCCGCGCCAAGCCGACGAGGAACAGCGGAGCGCGACTCCCACACGCCGAACCCGATCACGACGATCATCGCGAGATGGAGGAGGTCGTTCGACAGCCAGACGCCACCGTCGTCCCAGGCCGCCATCATCTGGCCGAGCACCGCCACGGCACAGAAGCCGAGCAGTACCGCCGCGTTGATCAGGATTCGCACGCTGCCGCCGAACACGCGCATGAGGACCATCAGCCCAGCGCCCTGCACGGCCAGACCAAGGTATGTCGGTCGCGTCGACAGCGAGACCGAGATGGCGATCGAGAGCGCGATGCTCGCACTGAGCAACGGCGCCACAACGTGGGCGGCGTGGAGTTGGCGGCGCAGCATCACCGCAATGCCGCTCGTGACGGCCGCGGCCACCACTGCGAGGGCACCGATCGATCGGCCACGCTCAATATCGAACGCAACATCGATCACACCGATCGCCCACGGAGCGTTCACCACCGCGAGCTGCACCTCTATCCGCTGCCCGCTCGACGACATGTCGCCGAGGCTCGGCGTTGGCACCAGCGACGCGGCGACCAGGAGCACCCCGACGAGCACCAGCACCTGCGACGCCGTACTGCGGGCTTGACCCGCCGAGCCAGCCAGCCACAGCAGCCCGGCAACATGGGCGCTGAGACGCAGGGCGAACCAGGATTGCTCGATGGCGACGACGATGGCGATCGCAACGACGACTGCGACTGCGATGGTCCCGTACCGAAAGGCCTGACTGAGTGGGGCGATGGTGACGAAGCCGATCAAGCTCACCAACGCCAGCATGCCGACCCACTCCGAGCGCAGATGGCGGGCCAGCACTAACGTCGCGGTCGCAATCGCGCCGGTCGCCACGATGGCCGCTAGTCGGTTCAGCAGGTTGAGGAACAGATCGGACGCCGCGGTGGCGAACAGGGCCAGAATGCCGCCCGCGACAAGTGCGAGAGTCCAACCGGGCGAGTCGACCGGAGTCGGAACCCGAGCCCGATCAGGGCAAGGCCGATCGCACACGACCCGGCGAGTTGGAGCTCCGGGCCGATCCAGCCGCGATGGATCGCCGTGCTCACCGAGAACACGACGCCCAGCACGACGAGAGCGACGCCGCCCCATTTGAGCATCGTCTCGCTCGTGACCACCAGCGATGGGGCGGATGCGATCGATGGCGAAGGTACCCGACCCTCGGCTCGCGGAGCGGCGAGCGGCACCGGTGGTGCCCACACAGGCAGACCCGATCCTCGCGACGGAGACACGACCGCTGTCCCGCTCACCGGTGCCGCACCAACGGTCGCGGCGCGCAGATCGCTCAGGTCGCGCTCCATCGCACCCAACCGCCGTTCCATGTCGGCGAGGCGGCCGAGCGGGTCAGTCATCGTCGCAATCCTTCCATGCGCCGGTCAACGATCCCTGCGACGTTGACTGCAGGCAGGATTTCCCGCGGGCAAATACCTGCCACGTTCGGTGAAGAGCGGGGTCACGTCACGTCACGTTGCGGTGATGATCGCCGCAAGGTGATGACGGTCAGCCGAACGTGTCACCGGCCGCGGGTGGACGACGGGCGCGTTCGGTGAACTGGCGGGCGCCAGTGTCGAGCACCCAGTTGTGCCCACCCCGAGCGAGCGGCAGGGCAGCCGCTGCAACGATCCGAAGCACGCGGTTGTCGGGCGCAATGCTGGACACGAGCCGGACGACGCAGCCGTCGGTAGCGGGCACGATCCCGAGCCGCGCTGTTCCGACGATGTCGCCGGTGATCGTGGCCGACACGGATTGCTCGGCCACAACCTCGCCGATGGCCAGGCAGAAGCGGACCGTGTAGGGCAGTGGCGGTTGGACCGTGCACCGCCACACGTCACCGTTGTCGAGCGCCCGGCCGTCAAACTCACGAAGCCACGGCCACCAAATTCTGTAGTCGTCGACAGCGCTGATCCTCTCCCACAACTCAGCAGGCTGCATCGCCATGGGGTATCGACGATCGGACTCGATGTGCACGTCCGCAGCCTCGCGCGACACCGCCGGGTCACGAGGCGGACGCGACATGACCGAGAATTTGGCTAGAGTTATGGCTATGCAGGTGAGTGAGCAGTTGCCGTTGGCCGACGTGAAGAATCGGCTCTCCGAGGTTGTCGATCGAGTCGAGCGCGAACATGACCGCGTTGTCATCACCCGTCACGGCAAACCCGCCGCAGTGGTGCTGAGTATCGACGACCTGGAATCACTCGAGGAAACCCTGAGCATCCTGTCCGACCAGTCGCTGATGGCCGACCTCCATGAGGTCGGCGCCGAGAAGCCGACTGCGCTCAGCAAAGCCGACGCGCTGGCCCTCATCCGCCAGCGATGACCTACGAGGTCGCCTGGTCCCCACCGGCACGACGAGCGATCGCGAACCTCCCTGAAAAAGCGGCTACAGCGATCGTGGAGTACATCTACGCCACCATCGCTGACAACCCCCGGCGCGCCGGTCACACACTGCACCGCGAACTTGCCGGGCGCTACAGCGCCCGGCGAGGTGACTTCCGTGTGATCTACGAAATCGACGACGACCGCGCGACCATCACCATCCAAGCCATCGGCCACCGCAGCGACATCTATCGCCAGCGGTGATCAGCCCGCGGCCTCATGGGCTCAGGTGCCGGGCGCTCATGTGCCGGGAACCACGCGCGGCGACCATGGGCGGGCGTGATCCCAGTGATGGCCAACGATCCGCGCCAGGGGCAGCTTGGCGAGGAAGTCGGCGCCATCGTCGAAGGTGGGCATCTCCACGTACGCGGCACCAATCGCGAGCGGCACGTGAGCATCGCTGCCGGCACCGGCGAGCAGACCGTGGTCGGCCGCAAAGTCGGCAGCCCGCCGGTTGAGGCTCGACAGCGAGGTCTTGGCGTTGATCACTTCGATCGCATCGACGAGTCCCTCGGCCGCCAGCGCCCGGAGCGCCGGCTCGGCGAGGTTGCGGCGCATCGGATCGAACGGGTGCGGCACGTACACCACGCCACCCTGATCACGGATCAGCCTGGCCGCCTCGGCTGGCGGCACGCCGACAGGGATCCGTTCGGTGAGGAACAGCCCGATGATCTCGCCCGCGTGCGTGCGCAACTCCTCCCCCACCACCACCCGGCAATCGAGCTCGCCGACGAGTCGTTCGGCTCCGGCGATCGCGTTGTGGTCGGTGATGCACAACACGTCGATCCCGGTTTCGCTCACAGCCTCAGCGATCTCGTCGGGCGTCGTTGTGCTGTCACCGCTCCACATCGTGTGGCTGTGCATGTCGACACGCACCCAACCGGGTTCCACCGGGTGCCCGAGATGCGGATGGCGCTCGATCGCCGACGTACTCGCCACACGCATCCCCCGACAGTACCGACCCATCCGTGTCCCGCATGCACCATGGGGGCGCATTCGGGACACGAACACCTGGCCCCGGCCAGCCGGGCGCGACTTGGGTCGACGTACTGTGGGGGCGTGAGGTTTCGGCGGGGACAGCGGCTGTTGTACGTGACAGGGGGCGCGGGGTTCCTCGGGCGGCACCTACTCGCGGCAATGCCGCGTGGCTGGGACATCATCGCCCCACCATCGGGATCGGTCGACATCCGCAGCGCGGCAGCGGTCGTCGCCGACATCCGCGAGTGGCGACCACAGGCGGTGGTGCACCTGGCCTACCGACGCGACGACCGCGCCGCGATCGTGACCGGCAGCGAGAACGTGGCGCTCGCCGCCGCGGCGGTTCGTGCCCGACTGGTCCATCTGTCGACCGACGTCGTGTTCGCCGGGCGGCGGCGTCCGTACGTTGAGTCCGACCGCACCGACGCGGTCATCGACTACGGGCGCTGGAAAGCAGAGGCCGAGCGGCAGGTGGCCGATGCCCATCCGGCAGCGGTGTTGGTGCGTACCTCGTTGATCTATGGCACCGACACGCTCGCCCGGATTCAACACGACGTCGCTGCTGCGGCGACCGGTCAGAACGCCATGGTGTTCTTCACCGACGAACTCCGCTGCCCGGTACACGCCGCCGATCTCGCCTCGGCCGTCGCCCGGTTGGCCGCGCGGCCCGACGTCACCGGGCCCCTCCACGTCGCAGGACCCGACGCCATCGACCGGTTCTCGTTCGCCACCCGGATGGCTCGGTGGATGGGCCACGAACCAGCCAAGCTCCGGTCATCGACCATCGCCGAATCGGGGTTGTCCCGCCCAGCAACGGTCGTGCTCGACACGTCACTCGCGACCGAGCTGGGCTACCGCTGCCGTTCGATCGACGAGGCCTTGGCAGCGAATCGCTGAGCAGAACCTCATCGGAACAGAATTGTCAGGCGCCACTCATGGTCATGTCGTGGATGACGAGGCTCATGCCCGCGGCACTCATTGGAAGCCAGTCGATATCGGCACCGACCTCGGCGACATCGAGCAGCATCTTCTGCAGGGTGGACGCAATCGTGAACTCGCGAACCGGGGCACCGACCTGGCCGTTGGTGATCAGCAGGCCCGACGCGCCGGTGGAGAAATCGCCACTGATCGGATTCACGCCGCTGTGCATCCCCGATACCGATTGCACGAGGACGCCATCGTCGATGTCGGCCACCAGTTCGGCCTGCGAGCGGGTACCCGGGCGCAGTTGCAAAGCCAGGCAGCCGACACCGGGCGTGCCCCTTGAACCCGCCGCGCACTGCGTTCGCGGTACTCACGGTTTTGGCCCGGCGCGCGCTGTAGGACGAGTGCACGAAACCGAGCAGCCGACCGTCTTCGATGAGCACGTTGCGACGCGC
>JANNHO010000435.1:0-3306 GCA_031404435.1 Acidimicrobiaceae bacterium
CAACACTTTTGAGCAGACCGACCGTCGATGGACGCGTGCCGTTGGCGACCGTGTGCGGCGGGTTGTTCTGCGGTTCCTTCGCTGTCGCCGAGCCGATGTGCACGTACCGACCCCACCCGGCGACCTTCATCGCTGGAGCGACTGCGCGGAGCATGTGGACCTGGCTCATCGTGTACGTACGGAACGACTCGACGAAGGCCTCGGTGTCGGTGATCTCGTCGAAGAAGCCGCGCACGTGAAAGTCGGCTTGGGTGATCACGATCAGCGGGTCACCGAATGCTGCCCGCGTCTCGGCAACGGCGCGGTCGATGTCGGACTGGTCGGTCATGTCGGCCGAGATGCCGATCGCTTCGCCGCCCTCAGCCACGATCGACGCAACGGCGGTGTCGATGTGCCGTTGCGTCCTGGCGACGATCGCAACTCGGCACCCTTGCCCCGCAAGCATCCTGGCCGACTCGTAGCCGATCCCTTTGCTTCCTCCGACGACGAGCGCAACCTTGCCTGCAATGCCGTACTCCATCAGCGGACCCCTGTCGGCTTGAGATGAGACTGTCGACCGGCGACCCTATTCGACCAGTTGTCGGGTCACGGCATGGCATGGGCGGTGATGCCCGCTTGCTCCATCGGGGGAAGGCCCATCTTGCGATGATCCCACGACCGGGTTCGTGTCGGGTCGATGCGCACCACGACACGCTTGTTCATCATGTACTCGAGCCCGGGCCTGTCCGCTTCGCTGTACGGACCGGTGTAGCGCTCCCAAACGCTGCGCGCTGCGGCCCAGTACTCGTCGGCTGCGGTGTCGTCGATGATGATCGCCTCGCCTTCGATCGATACGCCACGAAGCTGGTCGTAGGTATCGCCGGCCTCGATCATGCACACGATTCGGCTGTCGCGACGTAGGTTCAGCGCCTTCTGCGACTTGGACTTGGTCTCGAAGTAGATCGAGCCGTCGATCAGGCCGTACCACATCGCGACGAGATGCGGCATGCCATCGGGGCCAACGGACGCAAGGGTTGCGGTGCGGCTGCACTCTATGAATCCGGCGACCTCGTTGTCGGTCATGGCGATGTTCGGACGTGCGTTCGCGGTCATCGGGAGTCCGTTTCTTCGGATGTCGGGCGTTGGGTGTCAGGCGTTGGCGGTGACGAAGGCGTCGAGTTCGTCGAGGAATCGGGCCTCGCTCACCGTCGAGGCACGAATGAGGTGGCCGACTTCGGGAAAGTCGATCACCCGCGCGTGCGGCGTTGCGGCCTGGAGCACCGCGGTATCTCCGGGAAGGAATGCGGCGCCGTACGCCTCGTTGGCAGCCAGCACGGTGACGGGGCAGGCGAGCGGTTTCGTGGCACCGAACTCGGCGAAGACCGTGCCATGGATGGCTGCGTCCAGGCCCGACGGGTCGAACCGGTACAGTTGCAGACCGCGGGTGCGGACGTGGCGCGGCGTCAGATGGTCGCCGACGACGCCGCCCATGGGTGACGGGCTGTTGGTGGCGAGGTCGAGGTACGCCTCGAACGGTGCTTGCTCCTCGTGCAAGTTCAACAACGCGTCGCGCAGAATCGTGAAGACCCGCGGGAAGATCATTGCCGCGAACGCGGTCGCGTCGCCTGCCGAAAACGGCGGGTCTTCGAGGAACAGCGCGGTGACGAGCGGATGCGCGCTATGGCCGACGTGCAGGGCGGTCATCCCCCCGAGGGAATGCCCGACGACGATGGTGGGGCGCCCGATCTGGTCGAGCACTGCCGTAGCGTCGGAGGCGTAGTCCTGGATGAGATAGGCCCCCGGTGCCCGGTCGGATTCACCGTGGCCACGAAAGTCGAGCGTCCAACAGTCGAATCGGTCGCCGAGTCGTTCGGTCGATTCGAGCCAGCTGTCCCGGCAGCCGGTGATGCCGTGGAGGAACAGCACCGGTGTCCCGCCCTCGGTGCCAGAGCGAGTGCACGCCAAGCTGATCGAACCGTTCTGGACACGCAGGTCTGCCATCTGCGGCAGGCTACACCGGGCGGATGCGGCCAAAAGCTGGCCGGTTCGGGAGCGGAGCGGCAAATGATCGCGACCAGCGGACTGGTTGCCATGTCAGGATGCTCAGCTGTGAGCAGCATCGTGGTTTCGGAACTGGAGTACGCACCGCCGGGGGTGGACTCGTTGTTCTTCGATGTCGGATTTGGAGTGTCGCCGGGGGAGCGGGCCGCTCTCGTGGGAGCCAACGGTGTCGGCAAGAGCACGATCTTGCGGATCCTGTCCGGCGAGTTGGAGGCCGACGAGGGCGAGTTCGCGCTTGGCGGCACCGTGTTGTGCATGACCCAGGACGTCGGCATGTCGCGGCCCACCGACACGTTGCGCGACCTGTTGATCGAGGTCGCCCCGACGGCATTGCGCGACGCCGGTCGGGCGATGGTGATCGCCGAACGGTCGATGTACGACGGCACCGACGACGGCATGCAGTACGCGGAGACGTTGACGCACTGGGGGGACCTCGGCGGTTACGAGCTCGAATCGCAATGGGCTGCGGCCGCACGGCGCAGCGTGAAGACCCCGGTCGAGGACTTCCACACCCGTCTGGTCAGTGAGCTCTCCGGCGGCGAGCGGAAGCGGTTGGTGCTCGACCTGTTGCTCACCAGCAACGCCGACATCTTGCTGCTCGACGAGCCCGACAACTACCTCGACATCCCCACCCGCGTGTGGTTGGAGGAACAGCTGCGGTCGTGCAAGAGCACGATCTTGATGGTCAGCCACGACCGCACCCTGCTGGAGCGGTCGGCGACCAAGATCATCGTCATTGAAGGCTCGGGCGCATGGGTCCATGGCGGCTCGTACGTGACGTTCCCCGATGCCAGGGCCAAACGCCAAGAGTTGCTCGGCGATGCGTTGAAGCGGTGGAACAACGAGGAACGCCGCCTGTTCCAGCACATGAAGATCATGAAGCAGCGCGCCGCGCAGAACTTCAAGAACGCCACCAAGGCCAACGCCGCCGAGACTCGCTGGGAGAAGTTCGTCGCCGCCGGGCCGCCGCCCCCGCCCGTGCCCGACCAGCACATCTTCGTCAACCTGCGCGGCGCCGATTCGGCGCGGCGGGTGGTGCAGATGATCGACGTGTCTGTCAACGACCTGTTCCTGCCCTTCAGCGACGAGGTGCACTACGGCGAACGCACCGGCCTGATCGGCCCCAACGGCACCGGCAAGAGTCACCTGCTCGGTGCGCTCGCAGGCACCATCGAGCACTACGAAGGCACGATCGGCTTCGGGCCGCGAACGTCGGTCGGCACGTTCACCCAGATCAACGACCGGCCCGACTTCCTCGGCCGCGAG
>JANNHO010000436.1:0-18472 GCA_031404435.1 Acidimicrobiaceae bacterium
CCGACGACCACGCTCGCACCGACGACCACGCTCGCACCGACGACCACGCTCGCACCGACGACCACGCTCGCACCGACGACCACGCTCGCACCGAACGTCGAGATCGTGGATCCTCTCGACTCGCCGGTGGCGGCCGTTGGGCACGAGGACGGCGAGACCACCATGGTCGTGCAACTGCGTCTCCTGCAGCTCGGCTTCTGGAACTCAGGCGCAGATGGCGCCTTTGGTGTTACAACGACCCAAGCAGTCATGGCATTTCAAAAGTACGCAGGGCTCGATCCGACGGGCGATGTCGACGAGTTGACCGCGGCGGCGTTGACGTCAGCGACCGAACGCGCGCGTGGGTTGGCCGACGCGGGCGATCTGATCGAGATCGACAAGGTCCGGCAGCTGTTGTTCATCATCCGCGAAGGCAAGACGATCTGGACCTTGAACACGTCGACCGGGAACGGATTGCCCTACGAGCAGCCTGATGAGAACTCGCCCGGTGAGGTCATACGAGGAGTCGCGATGACTCCGGATGGCTTGTGGGAGGTGAACCGCGAGCGGCCAGAGGGCTGGTGGGAGGGAGATCTCGGCGAGATCTACCGGCCCAAGTACTTCCGTGGAGGCATTGCGGTCCACGGTTCGTACGTGATCCCCAACTATCCAGCGTCGCACGGCTGTGTGCGTGTGAGTGTGCCTGCGATGGACTTCATCTGGGGGCAGGACCTGATGCCGATGCGGAGTGTTGTGTGGGTGCACGGAGGTTGAGACTCGGTGTCTACTACAATATGTCGTAGTACCATGCGGGTGTGTTGATGATCCTTGCAAGCATCCCGAGCCCGACCAGCGGCACGATGGCAATTGGTTCGCTGCGCCTCACCGCCTACGGGATGATGATCGCGATCGGTGTTGTGGCCGGCGTGTCGATGGCGAGTCGCCGGCTGCTGAGGAGCGGGGCGGGTACGCCGGAGGATATGAGCTCGATCGCGATGTGGGCGGTCGTGAGCGGGGTCGTCGGGGCGAGGCTCTATCACGTTGCGACATCGTGGAGTTCGTTCAGCGACGACTTCGGCAAGATCCCGATGATCTGGCAAGGCGGCCTTGGGATCCCGGGCGGTTTGCTGGGAGGTGTGCTCGGTGGCATCTACGCGTCCCGGCGGTGCCACGTACGAGTCGGTTCGTTGCTCACGGCCGTCGCGCCGGCGGTCCCGCTCGCCCAATCGATCGGCAGATGGGGCAACTGGTGGAACCAGGAACTGTTCGGTCGGGCGACGAACCTTCCCTGGGCGCTCGAGATCTCCGATGACAAATTGCCAAGCGGGTACGCGTCCGGTACGACGTTCCATCCGACCTTTCTCTACGAGTCGCTCTGGAATCTTGCCCTGTGCTTGGCATTGGTCCAGCTCGACCGACGGGTGCCCCTCCGTCCAGGCAGGCTGTTCGGTGTCTACTTGGCCGGGTACTTCGCAGGACGATTCTGGATCGAAGGACTCCGCATCGATCCAGCCAAGGTGTTCGCCGGGCTTCGCTTGAACCAGTGGGTTGCGGTCCTCGTGGTCATTGCCTCGGTCGGGTTCTTGATCGTCGACAGGTGGCGCAGCCGTATCGGGCAGAGGCCGCCCGCTGTCTCATCTCGGGAGCGGGTCTCGTGAGCGGACATCGGCGGCCGGTTGACGATGTCACCTACACCCGCCGTCGCCTCCTCGTTGTGACTGCAGCCGTCGTCGGTCCGGCCGTCGCATTCTCGCAGTTCCGCGGAAAGGACGCCCGATCCGACGCCACCCAGCACTTGCCACCGACGACTCCGCCGGCTTCCACGGTGTCCCCGTCAACAGTGGCCATCATTGGGGTTCCGTCGTCGTCAGTTCCGGCTGTCGAGTTCGACCACGAGGTCGGGCCTGGAATGAACGGCGCAAAGGTGTCAGCGCTTCAGGACCGCCTGCGCCAGCTTGGCTTCGACCCCGGACCGAGCGATGCGACGTTCGGACCGGCGACCGAGCGGGCAGTGTGGGCCTTCGAGAAGCTCATCGTGGATACGCCGCGCGACAAAGTGACCGGTGTCGTCACGCCAGCCATGTGGCTGCAGATGATCGGGCCGATCTCCGTCCGGCCCCGTCGGTCCGGCCCTGGCGTACATCTCGAGATCCTTCTTCCGCAGCAGATCGGCATCCTCTATGCCGACGATGAGGTTCGACTCATCAGTCACATCTCCAGCGGCTCTGGCGACGAATGGTGCGATGTCGTTACCGTCGACAATGAGGACGGCACGCAATCAGAGCAAGGGATTTGCGGCATCGCAGTAACACCGGGAGGGGTGTTCCACTTCGAACGACGATTCGACGGTTGGCGGAACTCCAAACTCGGCCGGCTCTACAACCCGGTGTACTTCAACTACGGCATTGCGGTCCACGGTTCATCGAACGTGCCGTCATCCCCGGTTTCCCATGGGTGTGTCCGCATCCCGATGCACATCGCCGAATACTTCCCGTCTCTCGTGAAGGACGGTGACCTTGTCTACGTGTTCGACGGTGTCGAGGAACCAGAAACCTACGGGGCCCAGCTGCCGACTTTCGACTATGCCGATCCCAGCTTCACAACGACGACGAGTTCGACGAGCACCACGGTCGGGCCAACGACCACGTCCGTACCAGCCGGTACACTGCCTGAGACATCGGTTCCGCCTACGACGCACGAACACGTTCAGACCACGACGATTGTCCCAACGACCACAACCACCCCTGCGGTCACAGTGACGGTTGGGCCCGGGACTTCGACGACGGTCGTCGGTTAGTCAGGCGACAGCGGGTGGCCCCGGTGGTCGACTGTGTGGTACGGGGCAGACACCGTGTCGAACCGGGAGCCGGGGATTCGCCAGCCCGTGGTGCCGCTCACGAGGGCACCACGGGCTGAACGATCACGTGTTGCCGAACAGGGCGCGTCCGGACTCCGCCCAGGCATCCATGCCCCCGCCCAGGTGGGCCACGTCGGTGTAGCCCATCTGAATCAGGGTGAGGCCGGCGGTCTGCGACATCCGTCCGGTCTTGCAGTACAAGCGAATCGGTTGGCTCAGATCTGGCGGAAGTTCTCCACTGTCCTCGATCTGGTCGAATGCGATGAAGGTATCAGTGCCATCGATCTCACCTTCGTACGGCACGTGCACGTTCACCACGTACACATCTTCCGCGGTCAGCGCCTCGTTGAACCGCTCTGCCGACATCTGCGAAACGGATGGCGTCATTGTCGACATGTCGTGGCCGGTGGAAGTTTCGGTGCCGTGGTCCATGCCGGGCATGCCCAGCGCGAAGTAGCCAACGACGACAGCGACGGCAGCGATCACTGCGGCCATCGCCAGTTTCGAGGTCGGCCGTTCGACCGTGGTGGTACTCGGGTCAGCGTTCACGATCGAACCACCCAAACCACCACGTGCTGTAGGAGGCAACGGCAATGCCGAGGACCAGATAGAGCTCGCTGTGTCCGCCGGGGAGCAGCGTGGTCGACGCTCCCAGAAGCATCACGTCGTTGACGACAGCGACGGCTGCGCCGAGGACGAGTACCAGTGCACCCACGGTCTTGTGCCAGTCAGGACGAAATCGAATGGACTTGATCGGTGGTGTGTATCGGCTCGACGGTTGCGGTGTCGCCGGGCCGCTTTCGTAGCGCTTTGCACGGCCAATGGGCGAGGGGTCGGTGGCGCGGGGTGTCACCCGCGGGTCGTGCGTGTCTCGGGTGGTGGTGACGCGCCCGTGATGCTCGATGTCGCCGGGCTTGCGGCGCTTTTTGGGTGGCACGGTCGATTCCCTTCGGATTATGGGTCAGGTCGTGTACGACAGCGCGGTGGCCATACCGGCTTCGAGGTGATATGCGTTGTGGCAATGCAACATCCAGTCGCCTGGGTTGTCGGCCTGAAAGGTCAGCTGCACCGTGTGGCCGGGGAGGATGTTGACGGTGTCCTTGCGGACCCCACCCGCCATCCCGGCCAACTGTGGGGTGTGTCCATGCAAATGGACCGTGTGCCACATCGTCGTGGTGTTCTCGATGGCCAGCGAGAGCCACTCGCCTTCGCTGACGGTGATCGGTTCATGCTCGCCGTATGGGCGGCCGTCGAATGCCCAGTCGAACCCGGCCATTCCACCGGTCAGGCTGATCGAACGCGTCGGGATGTCCTTCGGCAGATCGAGTGCGACGCGTTCGGTGGCGCTGAGATCCGCGTAGCGAAGCCAGGCTCCATCGAGCTCGCTGATGTCAGCAGTGAGATCGGGTGCTCGTTGGGTCTTGGCATCTGTTGTGCGGAGTACTGCCGCAGCTCGCATCTTCTTGCCCTCGGCCAGCGCGATCACTGGCCATGCACCGGATTGAACGTCGATGGTGACGTCGTAGCGCTCGCCCATTCCGATCACGAAGGCGTCGATCTCGATCGGCACGACCGGGAAGCCGTCGGCGTGGGTGACTGTCATGCGGTGCCCGCCGACGGCGAACCGATATGCGGTGTCACTTCCGGCGTTGATGAGTCGCAGCCTGACACGGTCGCCGGCGCGTGGCCGTGGCTCGAAGGTGAGCGGATCGTTCACGGGGCGACCGTTGATGAGGTGATGCGGGTACACAGCATCGCCTGCATCTCCGCCGAGCAATGGCGACGTTGCCATCGACATGCCCTCGTGGTCCATGTCATCCATGTCTCCCATCGCGGCGCCCATCTCGCGGATGCGAATGAGTTCGTCGGCTGGGTTGGTTCCTACGCCGTCCAACCAGTCGTCGAGGACCACGACGTACTCGATGTCAGCGTCGACATCGTCGGCCGGATCATCGACGATGAAAGGTGCGTACAGTCCACGGTCGAGTTGCAGCCCGTGATGAGGGTGGAACCAATAGGTGCCGGGATCGGGAACGATGAAGCGGTAAGTGAATGATGAGCCGGGCTTGATGTCGGACTGCGTCAGGCCGGGCACGCCGTCCATCGAGTTGACGATCGCGATGCCGTGCCAGTGGATCGACGTCGATTCGGGCAAGCCGTTGTCGACGGTGACCTCGACGAGGTCGCCGGCCCGGGCCCGGAGAAGCTTGCCGGGGACGGTGTCGGAGTAACCCCACGACGATGCGATCGTTCCTGCGAGGTCGAGATCCACAGCCCCGGCCCGATACGAGGCGACCACGTCCGGCCGACGATTCGCCAGGTTCGAGCTGTCCGATGGAACCGACGGCCCCGACCGTTCGTCCGCAGCTTCGGAGCATCCTGCGAGTATCGCGACCGACGCTGAGGCGCCCAGGCCGATGAAGTGTCGGCGACTCAGTGAACCCATGGTTACTACACTATGTCGTAGCTACGCTGAGGGCAACGTCAGATCGGCGGCCATCCGGCGCGAGCGAGCCACCTTTGGGCGCTCGTGAAGATCGTTGACCAGGCGCCGGTGAGGTAGCCGAGCCCGACGATGACCATCGCGATCCCGCCGAGGCGCTGAACGACGTTGGCTCGCCGGGTGAACCAGCTGCGGATCGGTGCCGACCGGTCGAACCAGAGGGCGAGGCCGATGAACGGGATGCCGAGTCCTGCTGAGTACAGCAGCAGGAGGATCATGCCTTCGGTCAACGACGAGTCGGCAGCCGCTTTGGTGAGGACGATGGCAAGGATCGGCCCGATGCACGGTGTCCATCCAAACGCAAAGACAGCCCCGAGAAGCACCGACCTCCGAGAACCTCCCATGACACGTTGCGCGTCGATGGGGCGCCGTTCGGACGACAGGAAGGGGAGCCGAACCAGGCCGATGGTGCTGAGGCCGAGCACGATCAACACGACGCCGGCGAACTTGAGAGCTGTGTCGAGCTGTGCGTAGAGCGCCGCGCCAACGGCTGAAGCGGTGGCGCCGAGGGCGGTGAACACGGCCGTGAAGCCGGCCACGAATCCGATCGCGCCGCGGATTGATGGACGAGGTCGTACGTCGAGATCGCCTCGGTCCGCCGACGATACGGCGGCGAGGTACCCCGGTATGACGGGCAGCACGCACGGGCTGGTAGCTGACACGATCCCGGCTGCGACAGCGGCGAGGGGCAGAAGTGCACCGTTCACGCGGCGCCGACAGCGGGGGCTGTGACACGGTCGCGAACTCGTAGCGTGATCAGCAAGCCGACCGCCAGTACGAGCACGATGATCGACTCACGGTGCTGGCGGGTTAGAGCCTGTCCGATGTGCGGCAACCAGATCGACGACACGGCGCGGATGCCGGCGACGGCGAGAAGTGCGAGCACCACGACCTGGCGGCTTGCAAGTCCTCGCCTGTGCCAGCGATCGAGCACAACAGCGCTGCCGACAGCGGCGGCAGCGACAGCGATCCCGATCGGGAACATCCGTGTCGCCAGCCCGTCCGGGCGGATTCCGAGCGAACTCGCCGGCCCGGGGCACCCGTCGCGGAGCAAGCACGTCGCCTCGTAGCACGCCCAGGCAACGAGGCCCGCTGGTACGAGAGCCGCTAATCGCGCGGCGACCGGGACCTTGTTGCGCGTGGCCTGAATGGCAAGCCAGGCCAGCCCCGCTGTCAGTCCTGGCCAGAACTCGACGCCGCTGCGGATGATGAGGACATCGCTCGCACTCGTCAACGAGCCGGGGTCGTCGATCGCCAACGCAGTGAGCCGTCCGACGGCGAGACCGATGAACAGCGCTCCGAGGCTGATGTCGAGTACTCCGCTGTCGACTGCGTGGCCGGGCCACGGCTCGAGAAAGATGGTGGGAACCGTCAGGACGATCGCGATCGACGCGAGGAGGCCGATGTCGATCATCTCGTCACATCTTCGATCACAGCTGCCAGCCGCTGTTCCGTGAGACCGCCGACGATCGTCGTTCGCAGCTGTCCGTCGGCTCCGAAGACATAGGTCGTCGGGAACCCCCGCAAACCGAGCCGGGACCGGATCTCGCCAGAGGAATCGAAGATGTTCGGATAGCCGACGTCGAACTCGTCCATGAAGTCGAGCGAGTTCGTTGGTACATCCTTCGACGCGACGCCGAGGATCATCACCTCATCGCCGTGCGCCTTCCATGTTCGTTCCAGCAGCGGTGTCTCCGTCCGACATGGAGCACACCACGAGGCCCACACATTGACGATGATCGGCGTGCCGCGGAGACCCACGAGCACACCTTCGAACTGGTCGGCGGTCAGCTCCGTCAGTTGTCCGGCCGGTGGTAAGGCGAGCGGATCGCCAGTCGGTTCGAACGGGCCACTTCCGGCGGGCCGAGTCAGCGCGTACAACGCCAAGGTAGCCAGCGCTACGACCGCGAGCACCTTGGTCCGTCGGCGGCGATGGATCGGGCCGCCTGTTTTGGTGATCTGGTCGGCTTCCACTAGTCAGAGAGTACTACTACAAAGTGTAGAAGTAGTGCTCTTGGGTCAGCCAGGGCACAACGCGGTGATGAAGCTGGCCAGATGGTGGATCTGGAACGCCGCAAGTGCACCGGTCGCGGCGATCGCCGACCACAGGCCGATCATCAGCGGCGACGGTGGCTCGGGAACGGGTGGTGCCAGTAACGCTGCCACACGCGCTGGAACCCCGAGGCCGGCGAAGCCCAGTGCGCCGACGGGAGTGAGCCCGTGCAGTGCGACTTTGCCGAGCGTGTAGGCAACGAATTCTCGGTCGCCGCAGTCGGACACTGCAGCCTCGTCGGCCCAGCGTTCGAGTGAGAACTGCAGTCGCGACGCCAATGGGCGCAGCAGCGGGATGCTGGCCGCCGCGAGTTGGGCGACGAGCAGATACCGGTCGTGGCGATGCCGCGCATGGGCGCCCTCGTGAGCGAGAACGACCTTCTGTTCGCGATCATCGAGCAGTTCGACCAATCCGCTCGACACGACCACATGACCGCCGCGGCCGGGCAAGGTGAAAGCGAACGGCCTGTCGTGGCCGGCGATTTCGACTGAGCCGGGACGATCGTGGCGGAGGCGGCGGTGAGTGCGCAGGACTCGCGCTGCTCGCATCGATCCAAAGATCGTCAGGGTCAGTGACGGCAGGCCGATCCATGCTGGGATTCGTTCGTGGATGCCGAACGCCTTGGCGCACCATTCCAGACCGATGCCGAACAACGGAAAGTGCGCGAGGTATCCAAGGCTGACGATGAGCAGAGTCGGTACCGCCGCACCGACGACCACGATCACCGTGGTCGCGACGGCGCGGGCTGCGAGGACCGGTGGAAGTCGCCGATGAATCGTGGTGGCGATCACGGCGAGTGCAATTGCGACGATCAGTGGCCCGAGCACAGCGGGGAACATCAACGTCCACCTTTGTCGAGGAGCTCGCGAAGGGCGTTTGCATCCCGCTTGGAAAGGCTGCCGACGAATCCGGCCAGCACGGCGGTGCGATCACTGACAGATGACAGCACGTCGCCGATTCGTCGAGCAGCCAACTCCGACTCGGCCACCGACGCCCGGTATGCAAACGCGCGTCCGGACTCGCTTCGCTCGACCAACCCCTTCGTGTGAAGTCGACCGAGAACCGTTGCAACGCTGGTGTACGCGAGGTGTGTTGCAAGAAGGTCCTTGATCTCACCAGGCTGCAGCGGCCGCTTCGCGGCCCACAGCACCTTCATGATGTCGTGCTCCAAGGCACCATCGGGTCGTTTTGTCATCTTCGCCTCCCTTGCCCAGACTAGCGGATAGTGCCGCGCCACTCTTACATCGTGTAGTTGCCCGCCCCCGATGTCGGTGACCACTCTCCCCGTCTCATGCTGCGCCGCGCCCTGCTCTTCCTCATTGCGTTCACAACGGTCGTCCTGATGTCGGCGAACCCTGCGTCAGCTCACAACACGTTGCTGTCGAGCGACCCTGTCGACGGCAGCACGGATCGCCTCCGACATCCGCCGCGCGCCGCTGTGGAGCGCGTTCGACGGGGTCTCTGGCGCACTCGAGACCGACGCGGGTGTCTCGCTCGTCGTCCGCATCGTTCTGATCGTCGGCCTGGCATGGGTCATGTTCATGATGCGCGCACACGACGAATGGACACGATGGATCGCAGCCGGCGGCTGCACGCTTCTGCTCCTCGCCACTTGGGCCTACGCCGGACATTCACGCTCGATGCGATGGTCCCTGATCGGTGTCCCGCTGGACGTCGCGCACCACGCTGCGGCGGCGGCATGGATCGGCGGTCTCGCAATCGTCGGCATCATCGCTATTCGCGACACCGAGTCCGACGAGATGGTCGACATTGTCCAACGATTCGCCCGCGTAGCTGCTGTGTCGGTCGCGGTGATCGTCGGCAGCGGGGCCATACCGGCCTTGCGGCTCGTCGGCGGTCCCACACACAGTTACTTGCTGCTGACCACGGCCGCTACCTGTTCCTCAGACTTGTCGTCATGGGCATCATGCTCAAGGTCGCCGACATCAACCGTCAGCGCGTCAACCGTCGGTTCACCGACCGTGGTTCGGTCACGCCTCTCGTGGTCTACACCTGCGACGAGCGATGGGCACCGAACCCGCGGTCGGCCTCGGCGTGATCGCGGTGACAGCTGCAATGGTGGTCTCGCCGCCCGATGTCGCACGAGAGACGATCAGCGCGGCATCGACGGCGACCACACTGTCCGCGGATGCTGGGTCCACGTCAACGACGATGATCGCAGCGACGACGACAACCGCCGATCAAGCCGTCGCTGGATCGCCAGCCTCCGCCCCGTGCTCGATCACGGCAACCCTCAGCGACGGTTCGACGGGATGACGACGTGATTTGTCTTCAACAGACCTTGATCGTGAACTCGTTCCTCGACGCCACCCCGTCGGGCATGTTCGACGACGCAACCGGGGAAGCCGTGATCAAGTTCCAGCAGGATCACGGGCTTGCCGCCGACGGTGTCGTCGGTCCAGTCACTGCCGCGGAACTGGGTATCTGGGATGCATCGTGACGCGACGTTTGAAACACACCCGCATCACCTACACTGTGTAGTAGTCACCCCACCGCCTATGAAAGGCACCAATATCCTCATGAAACTCCGTCACCTTGCGATCATCGCCGCAGTCGGCTCACTCGGGCTGGCTGCGTGCGGGAGCGACGCCGAGGAAGGCACGCCCTCGTCAGAAGCTGCCGCTGCGAGCGACGCAGCTGCCACAGTGCCGGCGGGCGCCGACTTCAACACCGCCGACGTCGAATTCGCGCAGGGCATGATCCCTCACCACGAGCAAGCGATCGAGATGGCCGACATCGCCCTCGACCCCACGGTCGAGGCTGGGCAACAGGTTCGAGATCTGGCGACCCAGATCAAGGGCGCGCAGGATCCCGAGATCGAGCTGATGACCGGATGGCTCACCGCCTGGGGCCAGCCGATGCAAATGGACACATCCGAGGGCCACGAGATGTCGACGATGGACGGAATGATGACCGCCGAAGAGATGGACTCGCTCGGCACCATGAAGAGCGCTGAGTTCGACACGATGTGGATGGAAACGATGACTCGCCACCACGAGGGCGCCATCGCGATGGCGGAGACCGAGAAGGCGTCCGGTGCCAATCCAGAAGCGGTTGCGGTGGCCGATCAGATCATTGCCGCCCAGCAGGCAGAGATCGCCGAGATGCAAGCCCTCCTCGGCGCCTGACTGAATTGCATCGTCGCGGCCGTCGCGCGAGCCCCCCACGCGCGCGACGGCTGCGATGCGGCGAGACTGGCTACCAAGTTCCGTCGAGCGCGACGACTCGCGCGTCAGGGTCATTGAACCAACGGTTCTGAACGGAGGATCGCACGACGTCAGGGTGAGGGTGGCCTTTGTCGGGTCGACTGTGGGAATGAACTGGGCGTAGTCGGGTGGATCGACGATCTCGGTCGGCCATCAATTGTCAGGAAATCGTCAAGGTTCTCCCGCACGGTGCCGATCAATGACTCATGAAGCGAACACGCCGACTCGTTCTCGCCGCGACCACAGTCGCCACGACCATCCTTGCGATCGACGCACCCAGCGCCTCCGCACACACCGTGCCGGCTCCGTCGACACCGATCGCGCCAGCGACGTACACCGTCAAGCCGGGCGACAACCTCGCCGGGATCGCCCGGAAAAACGGGATGCCCCTCGTTGACCTTCTGGCCGCCAACAACATGACCGTGACGAGCCTGATTCACCCCGGGGACACGTTGAGCGTTCCGGGTTCCACCGCTGCAGCACCGACGAACACGCCCGCTCCGGTTGCCTCCACCTCTCCGTACACGGTTGTCAGCGGGGACTACATCGCCGGCATCGCCAGCAACAACGGCGTCACCCTGAACGCCCTTCTTGCGGCCAACAGCTTGAAGGTCACCAGCGCCATCCACCCAGGCCAGGTGCTACAAGTTCCATTGGCCACCAAGCCGATCGTGCCCGCGGCGACCTCTACGTCCTCCACGACCGGGGGCTCCGTCACCACCCCCTCGGAGACGCTGGTCACGTACCTCCGCGCGCAGGTCGGCAAGCCGTACAAGTTCTTCACCGCCGGCCCTGAGACGTTCGACTGCTCGGGGCTCGTCGTCGCGGGCTACGAGCAACTGGGGATCACGCTCATTCATCAGAGCCGGATGCAAGCCACGATGGGCACCGCAGTGGATTGGCGCACCGAACCGCTCCTCGCCGGCGATCTCGTGTTCATGCGCTCGTCGAACGATCCCACCCAGATCGGACACGTCGGCATCGCACTCGACTCCACGACCTGGATCCAAGCAGTCGGCACCGGCATCCCGGTTCGGATCAGGCCACTGCCCAGCGATGACCGTATCGAAGCGGTCCGCCGGATCCTGTAGCGCTGACGTCATCCCGGCGCAACGCAGACCTCTCCTGATACACGACTGACCACGAACCGCAAGCACCGCGCTCGGCTCGCCCTCGACGTTGTCTGTTTCACTCCAGGTTGCGCAGTCGTCGATCGACCAGACCCTTCCCGTCGAGTCTGCGCCCCGCAGCGACCCATCCCCTGCGGATGAGTTCGTGAGCACCAAGATCGTGACGGCAACCACGAAGACCATCAGCAGCGCGATTCCGGAACGGTCGGGGAAGCCGATACCGCAAGACCCGGCCACACTACCGCCCCCGCAACTCAGACGGGGCAACGCGCGTGGCACCTCCACCCGAACTCATTCGTGTCGACATCGACGTCGGAAAATCCGATGGTTGTGAGGCGATCAACCAACGTCGAAGGATCGACCGGGTTGTAGATGTCGTCGATGTGAAGCGCCGCCAAGTCATCGCTTGCGCTGCTGTCGCTGGCGACAAAGAGCCCACCGGGCCTGAGGACACGAAGAGTCTCAGCGAGTAGTTGATTCTGCAATTCGATGGTCGGCACGTGGTGGAGCATTGTGAAGGTCATCGCTCCGCTGAACCGCGCCGTTTCAAATGGCATCGACGTCGCGTCGCCCTCGACGACCGTCACGTTGGTCCCGGCGAGACGTCTGGACAACGACCCCGCAAGGTCGGGGTCTACTTCGATCGCGGTGAGCATGTCGACCTCGGGTCTGAGGAGATCGGTTGTCGTGCCAGGCCCTGGCCCAATCTCGAGGACGTCGACCCCGAGATCCGAAAAGCCTCGCTGCCCAAAGGCAAACGGCAAGATGTAGCCGCTGAGGATCTCGCGCCAACCATTGGACACGAGCAGATCAAGATGTGCTTGGTTCATGCGATTGATGGTACGCGCCTGCCCGTAACTCGTCTACGGGCTATCGTGATCTT
This sequence comes from Acidimicrobiaceae bacterium, assembly GCA_031404435.1. GTDB lineage: Bacteria > Actinomycetota > Acidimicrobiia > Acidimicrobiales > Ilumatobacteraceae > VFMC01. Next base: position 12,633 of record JANNHO010000436.1, read on the forward strand.
CCATCTTCTAAGAACGACGACGAGTCGTCGGAGCAGCGGCAATCGTCGTGCGGCAACACGGTTTGATCGGCGGACCGACCGCGATCGGGGTGTGCCTCGATCTGCGAGCCAGCCGATGACTCGGCGGCTACCGCGTTGGCCGCCCCTCGTCGACCGCTTCGTTGAGTGCTGCTCGAAGTACATTCCTGTAGATCTGCACGCTCCGGCGAGACAACCGACCCCCAGCGGCGAGCGCCTCGATCCATATGGCCACGTCTTTACGATCGAGACGGGCGAGGGGGATCGCGCCGAGACCGCCGTCGATGTGGGGAATCGCCCACTCGTATTGCTCGCGCGCCTTCTCCGTGATGTCGGTACGACCGGCGACGTACGGCAGCTCAAGGTGGTCGGGGTGGGGAGATTTGAACTCCCGACCCCCTGCTCCCAAAGCAGGTGCGCTACCGCTGCGCCACACCCCGAACGGTTGGTCAGGCTAGCGCCGTCGGGGTGGCGTGTGCGTGGCAATTCTTCGGTCCACCTCAGGCGGGTTGATCCGCCGGGCATTACCCAGAGCGCGCTGTATCGGCTCGGTGAGAGCGTCGGGCCGCGGTGTCGACGGAGTTCACGTCATAACATCGACCGGTACGGCACAGAGGCTGGACTCCACTTCGAGGATCACGCGATCAGCGTGCGGTGCTTGGCGGCAAGGCGCTCGACGACGCGCAACAGGCGTTGCACGTCGTCGTGATCGATGTAGCGCGCCAGGCCGGCTCGCACCACGCCGCCGCTGCCGACCAGACCGAGCGACTCGATCACCTCGACGGCATAGTTGTGCCCGTCCCACACGGCGACCTTCTCGGCCGCCAACGCCTTTGCCACGTCGGCGGGAGCGACACCGCGAACGGTGAAGGCGGCCGTCGGCGTGCGGCCCACCATGGCCTGCGGGCCGTACACCGTGACCCCGTCGATCGAGAGCAGCCCGGCCAACAGCGGCTCGAACACGGCGGCCTCGGCCGCAGCCACCTTGTCGAGGCCCTCCTCCAACAGGAAGCGGGCAGCCGCCTCGATGCCGGCAAGCGCTTCGTAGTTCGGCATGCCCGTTTCGAACCGGCCCGGGCCGGAATCAGCGGCCGGGCGGACCTTGAACGCCGGCAACGAATCGAGCAGTTCGGGCTGTACACACATCACGCCGGCGTGCGGGCCGTACCACTTGTACGGCGACGTCACCAGTACGTCGCAGCCGAGCGAGGAGATGTCGATGGGGGAGTGCGGCGTGAGCGCGACGGCATCGACGAACACGCGAGCCCCGACCGCGTGAGCCGCGTCGATGATCGGACGCAGATCGGGAATCGTGCCGAGCAGGTTCGAAGCACCGGGCAGGGTGACCCACTTGGTCCGCTCGTCGATGAGTGCGATCACGTTGTCGGGCGGGAGCGTGCCCGAGCTCGCGTCGAACTCAGCGAGCACATGGTCGGCTCCGGCCTGCGCGCACGCCAGCCGCCACGGGGACACGTTGGCTTCATGATCGAGACGGGTGCCGACCACCCTGTCACCCGGTTGCAAAGTGGCCCCGACCGCCCGGCTCACAGCGAAGGTCAACGTCGTCATGTTCGGCCCGAAGCACACACCGCCAGGATCGGCGCCGAGCAACTGGCCGACGACGGAACGCGTCCGCTCCGTCTGGTCCGAGCAGTCCTGCGATGCCGCAAAGGAGCCGCCGGACGCAGCGGTCGACCCGCTGGACATCCATGTCGATACGGCCTCGATGGCCGTATCGACCATCTGCGTGCCAGCAGGCGCATCGAAACGTGCCCAGCCGTTGGCGAGTCCGGGGAACCGGTGCCGAAGCGCCGGTTTCGCGGCCGGCTTCGCGGCCGGGTTCGCAGCTGGCGGGGTGGCCGATGGGGTCATGGGTGCAGACACTGCCACACCCATGACCCCGGGCTCGATCGTCTGCCGGCCGAACGGAGCCAGGTCCGGTGGCAGACGATCGAGATCTTGGTCACGACGGCCGGGTCAACTGCTGGAATCACCGGGCCTCAACGATGACCAGTCCGGTCATCGACGGGTGGATCTCGCAGTGATACGGGAACCTGCCGACAGTGGCGAAGACGTGCTGGAAGCTGCCGCCGAACTCGAGATCCTCGCTGCCGAACGATTCGGCACCGGTCGATTCGGTACCGGCGACATCAGCGGCGACCAGGCGGTGGGCGAAGTGGTCGGTGTTGCTCCAGATAACACGGCTGCCGACATCCACCGTGATCGTGTGGGGCGCGAACTCGAAATCGACGATTGCCACACCCCTGGCTCTGATTCCGGACCCGTTGCTGGAGGTCGATGCCGAGCGAACCGTGCCGACATCGCCCACCGGTGACCTGACGTCGTCGACCCCGGAGCCCCGCACCATCACGGCCAAGCCGACCACCCCAATGATGCCGACCGCCGTCACGATCGCAAGGCCAGGCCTCACGTGCCCGCCCGGCGGCTGACCCGGCCCGACACCAACTGGATCGATCCACCACCCCGCACAGTCCGGCCGACGTTGCGGCTGTCGGCGGGGCGCAAGGCGATCATCGCCTACCGTTCGGTCCCCGTCCGACTGTGGATTGGTCACCCGGCGGGTCGGGCAGCCGGCGGGTCGGGCAGCCAACTGCTGTTGGCGGGCTCAGCGGGCGCGTTTGACGGCGCGTGCTTTGCGTTTCGCGGTGCGCCCGCTCGGCTCCAGGTTGCGGCCGTCGAGGTCGCCCATTTCGACACCATTGGTGAACAGCACGCGGTAGCGCTGCCAGCTGAAGCCATTGGCCAGCAGCACCTTGCCCTCCGTCCCGGTCGGCACCGCCTCCAGATCGACCGTTGAGCGCACCCGGTCGCCCATCCGCAGCTCGAGTTGATCAGTGTGCGGCTTGGCCAAGGCGTGCGGCTTCCAGGTGGACATTCACCCAGTCTGGCGCATCGACGGGGGTAACTGCACCAACGTCATTCGCGACGTTGGTTCGATAGGCTCGGCGGTCTGTGAAAAGTACGCTCGAAAACCTCGAAGAGGCGCCCGGAAAGCGCCTCGTCAAGCTCTCTCTCATCGTCGACGAAGCCGAGTTCGATCGCGACATCGACAAGGCCTTCCGCAAGATCGCCAACGAGGTCCGCCTGCCCGGCTTCCGTGCCGGCAAGGTGCCGCGCAAGGTGCTGGAAGCGCGGATCGGCCTGGCGCCTGCTCGCGAGCAAGCGTTGCGCGACGCAATCCCCACCTACCTCGCTTCGGCGGTTCGCGAGCACGACATCGACCTCATCTCCACCCCGCAGGTTGAGATCACCGGTGGTGCCGACGACGGCCCGGTGCTGTTCGACGCGACCTGCGAGCTGCGTCCCGACATCACCGTGCCGGGCTATGGAGGCCTGCGTGTGGAGCTCGCCTCGCCCGTCGCCAGCGATACCGAAATTGATGAGGCGGTCGCGGCGGAAGTGCGCCGTCACGGCTCACTCGTCGATGTCGAGCGGCCGGTGCAGTCCGGTGATCACGTCACCCTCACCCTGGCCGGCCATCGCGAGGGTGAGCCCGTAGCGGGTCTGAACACCGAGGACTGGTTGTACGAGGTGGGTCAGGGATGGGTCGCCCCGGAGTTCGACGACGAACTGATCGGTTCCGTGCGCGGCGACGATCTCGATTTCATCGCCACGCCCAACGGCACCAGCGAACCAGCCGATTTCGAGGTGTCCGTCACCAACGTGCAAGAGATGGTGCTGCCCGAGGTCACCGACGAGTGGGTCGACGAAAATATCGGTGCCTACGACACCGTCGAGGCCTATCGCGCTTCGATCGCCGAGCGCCTCGGCGAGACCAAGCTGAGCCAGGTGCGCAGCTCCTTCGTCGACAAAGTAACTGGCGCACTCGCCGAACTGGTGGATATCGAAGCTCCCGAAGCGATGGTGCAGGGCGACCTGCAGGCCCGGGTCCAGAACACCGTGCAGCAGCTGCAGTCGCAGGGCATCGAGATGGAGCAGTTCTTCCAGATCACACGCCAGGACCCCGCCTCGTTCATCGAGTCGTTGAAGGTTCAATCGACGAAGGCGGTCAAGGTCGACCTCGCGTTGCGTGCCGTCGCGACGGCCGAGGGCATCGAGGTCGGCGACGACGACCTCGAGGCCGAGTACGCCCGAATCGCCATGCAGGTGCGCCAAAAGCCTGCGCAGGTGCGCCGCGCGTACGAGGCCAACGATGCAGTCACCGATCTGGTTGCTCAGATGCGCAAGACTCGCGCGCTCGACTGGTTGGTCGAACACGTCGAGATCGTCGATCCCGATGGTGCGCCGATCGATCGCGAGCTCGTCACGGGCGCCAAGGCCGACCACGACCATGCAGACCACGACCACGACCACGACCATGCCGACCACGACCATGAGGGACACGATCATGACTGAGATGCGCAACTCGATCCCGATGCCGTACGTGGTCGAACAGACCAGTCGCGGCGAGCGCACCTACGACCTGTACAGCCGGCTGCTGAAAGACAACATCATCTTTCTGCAGACCCCCATCGACGACACCGTCGCCAGCGTGATCTGTGCCCAGTTGATCCACCTCGAGTCGGAGAACCCCGATAAGGACATCAACATCTACATCAACAGCCCCGGCGGCGACGTCACCTCGCTGTTCGCCATCTACGACACGATGCAGTTCATCAAGAACGACATCGCCACCATCTGCTTGGGCCAAGCGGCGTCAGCGGCAGCGGTGCTGCTGGCCGCCGGAACCAAAGGCAAGCGGCTGGCCCTGCCGCACAGCCGCGTGCTGCTCCACCAGCCGTACGGGCAGGTCGGCTACGGGCAGGTCACCGACTTGGAGATTGCGGCGCGCGAGATCTTGCGAATGCGCGAGCTGCTCGAAGAAGTTCTTGCCCTCCACACCGGCCAAACCATGGAGCGGGTGCACGCCGATACCGATAGAGATTTCGTGATGGAAGCAAACGAGGCCATCGCGTATGGCATCATCGACGACGTGCTGTCGTCTCGTCAGGCAGTCGACCGCACTGGTCCGATCCGCTGAGATTCGGGCTCTAGGCAATTCGAGGGGGGACCACATCGTGGCGAAATTCGGTGACTCAGGGGAACTGCTGAAGTGCAGTTTCTGCGGCAAGAGCCAAAAGCAGGTCAAGAAGCTCATCGCTGGCCCGGGTGTGTACATCTGCGACGAGTGCATCGATCTGTGCAACGAGATCATCGAAGAAGAGCTCACCGAAGGTAGCGAGCTGCGCTTCGACGAGTTGCCCACCCCGATCGAGATCCGCACCTTCCTCGACGACTACGTGGTCGGCCAGGACGAGGCCAAGAAGATCTTGTCCGTTGCCGTGTACAACCACTATCGGCGCATCCAGTACCAGCAGAACGCTGCCGTTGGTCGCCGCGACGATGTCGAGTTGCAGAAGAGCAACATCTTGTTGCTCGGCCCCACCGGCTGCGGCAAGACCCATCTGGCCCAAACCCTGGCCCGGCTGCTCAACGTGCCCTTCGCCGTCGCCGATGCAACCGCGCTCACCGAGGCCGGGTACGTGGGTGAAGATGTCGAGAACATCTTGTTGAAGCTGATCCAATCGGCCGATTTCGACGTGAAGAAGGCCGAGACGGGGATCATCTACATCGACGAGATCGACAAGGTCGCGCGCAAGAGCGAGAACCCCTCGATCACCCGCGACGTCAGCGGCGAAGGTGTGCAGCAGGCACTCCTGAAGATCCTCGAAGGGACCACCGCTTCGGTGCCGCCGCAGGGTGGCCGCAAGCACCCGCACCAAGAGTTCATCCAGATCGACACGACCAACATCTTGTTCATCTGTCCCCCACCGAGATCTCGCCACCACCGAAGGAGAACC
>JANNHO010000437.1:0-6427 GCA_031404435.1 Acidimicrobiaceae bacterium
TAGTACGAGGAGTTCACCCCGTTGCGGCACCTCTATAGACGCGTGCATGCCGAAGGACACGGGGCGTGGCTTGGTCATTCCGACCTCGGCGACAAGCCGTTCATCCTGGTGCTGGTCAGCTTCACTCGCGATCAGGGCAAGGGCAAACAACCGATCATGGCCCCTTTCGCCCACATCGGCATCGAGATGCCGAGCAAGGACGACGTCGACGCCGTCGCCGAACGAGGACGCGCTGCGGGGTGTCTGGTGTGGGAGCCGCAGTGGATGCCCGACCCCATCGGCTACATCTGCGCGCTCACCGATCCCGATGGCAACTTGATCGAGTTTTCCTTCGATCAGGGCGTGTTCGAAAAGGCACGGGAGGTCTGGGGTTCGTGACCCCGAGCGAAGTGTGCGCTGCTTACCTGGCCGCGTTCGCCACAGCCGATCCTGACGCGGTGACCGCATTGGTCACCGACGACTTCGTCAACGAGCACACTGCGGCCCTCGGCACCGGTTGCATCGGCAAGGACGAGTACTCCCGCCGCGTGCCCGGGTTCCTTGCCTCGATGCCCGGTCTTCGCTACGAGCTCGAGGAGATCGTCGCCGAGGGCGATCGTGTCGTTGCCGCGTACACGTTGCACACCCGCGTCAACGACCACGACGTCACGGTGCGCGGCATGATGCGGTTTCGCGTCGAAGGTCACCGCATCGCGCACCGTGTCGACTACTGGGACAGCCTGGTGTTCAAACAGCAGGCCGGACTGGAGTGACTGCATCGGCGTCACCCCTCCCGAGGCGCCGCCTCGGTCACTCCGGCATCGAGGTCACCGCACTCGCTTTCGGCGCAATGATGTTCGGTCGGTGGGGGAACACCGATGTCGATGAGTGCGCGGCGATGGTGCGCCGGGCCCTCGATGGTGGGATCAACCTCTTCGACACCGCCGATGTGTACGACGACGGCGCATCGGAAACCATCCTCGGCACCGCGCTGCGCGATCACCTGCGTGGTCATCGTGACGAGGTGGTCGTCGCCACCAAGGTCGGCAACCCGATGGGCGGCGATGCGCAGTGCAGTGGCTTGTCGGCGCGTTGGATCGTGCGGGCCTGCGAGGACAGCCTGCGCCGGTTACAGGTCGACCACATCGACCTGTACCAGATGCATCGTCCCGATCCGACGACATCGATCGACGGAACGCTGGCGGCGTTCGACGATCTCGTCACGGCCGGCAAGATCCGTGCAATCGGGACGTCGACGTTCTCGGCTGCGCAGGTCGCCGAGGTGCAGGCTCGATCAGGGCACATCCGTCCGACAAGCGAGCAGCCGCCGTACTCGATCCTCGCCCGAGGCATCGAGACCGAGGTGCTCCCGACCTGTCGGCGCCATGGGGTCGGCGTAATCGTGTGGGCACCGCTCAACGGCGGCTGGCTGACCGGCAAGTACCAACGCGCCGACGCCGATCCGTCGTCGAGGGCCACGCGCCAACCGGACCACTTCGACCACCGCGACGATGCCATCCGTGCCACCAAGCACTCGATCGTCGAGCGACTCACCTCGATCGCGGGCGATGCAGGCATGTCGCTCAAGCAACTCGCCCTCGCGTTCGTGTTGGACGAACCAGCGATCAGCGCTGCGATCATCGGTCCACGCACCCTCGCGCAACTCGAGGATCTGATGACCCTCGGGCCGCTCGTGCTGCCCGTTGGCGTGCGCGCCCAGATCGACGCCGTCGTCGCCCCCGGCCACAACGTCAACCCCGCCGACGCCAGCTGAGTGCCCGCACCAGACCGCCCGTCCGTCTCCTCCCACCGCCGCCACGCCGGTCGAACCAAACCTACACACCGCAATGAACGGTCGAGGCATCACCTCAGTCAACCGCCGGACCCATCGATCCCGCCGGGTTGTCACCACGTGGGAAACTTGGCTTTGTCGGGCAGGCCGCTGCGACCGGTGATCGATTCGCCCATCCGCTGTGCATCGGCCCACAGGCGGGATTCGTCGATGGTTGTGCAGTGACCGTCTTCGACGACGATCCGGCCATCGACCAACACGGTGTGGACGCCTCGCCCGTCCGCGCTCCACACCAGCTGGTTGATCACGTTCAGCAACGGTCGCCACTCGGGCCGATCGGTGTCGTGCAGCACGACATCGGCTCGCCGGCCGGGCACTAGCGCACCGATCTCGTCGTCCATCAGCATCGTCTTCGCGCCACCGATGGTGGCCATCTCGTAGGCCTTCTCGGCGGGAAACATCTGCGGGTCGACGCGAGCGTCCTTGAACAATCCAGCCACCAGATACGTGGCCCGCATCAGGTCGCTGTAGTTGGAGGCGTTGTTGCCATCGGTGCCGATCGAGACATTGATGCCCTGTTGCACCATCTCGGGGAACTTGCCGACCTGGGTGACGCCGTAGCTGACCTTCAGCGCAGTCGTCGGGCAATGCACCACGCTGGCCCCCGACTGAGCGATCAGCGCCAGCTCGGCGTCATCGATGCGCACGACGTGGGTCATTGCCACGTTGCGGTCGAGCACACCGATCTCGGCGAGATGCACCATTGGCCGCTGACCGAACTCGGCGATGAACCCATCTGGGTCGAGCTGCGCCGGCGACATGTGAAAGCTCAGGCCGACACCGTGCTCATCGGCGAGCGCCTTTGCGGCGCGCCACAACGGGTCGCTGCACGTGGTGTGACCAACGAGGATGCTCCACGCGCCGATGCGGCCACCGGCATGCGAACGGTGCGCGTCGAGCTGGTGCTGCAGATGGCCGATCGCGGCGTCCGTGGTCTGGCGGTACACCGATGGCTCGGGCGGGAGGTCCCACACCCACCGACCGACTCGACCGCGGATGCCGACCTCGACCAATCCGTCGATCACATCGTCGAGGAAGCGGATCGTGCCCGCTTCGAGAAACGTCGTGGTGCCCGAACGGAGCATCTCGACTGCGGCGAGCTGTGCCGACACCCGTTCCTCGGCTGCGTCGAACTGTGCGTACAGCGGGCACAACCACTCGAACACGTTCTCGACGAACGGCGTGTCGTCGGGGACGTACCCGCGAGTCAGCGGCTCGCCGGTGATGTGGATGTGGGTGTTGACCATCCCCGGCGTGACCACGAACCGATCGCCGCCCACAATCCGGTCGGCGGCGTACCTGGCGCGGAGATCGGATGCCTTGCCGACGTCGACGATCATCGCCCCACGAATCGCGACGGCCCCGTCGCGGATGATGTCACGATCGGCGTTCATTGTCACGACCTGGCAGCCTTCGACGATGACGTCGACGTGTTCGGGCTCGGCTATCTCGTTCATTCACTGCTCCTTGTGCGCATCGCCGCCGGCCGGGTCGCGACGTAGACGTAGTTGAAACCGATCGGCTCGAGCAGACGGATCGAGGTAAACCCGGTGTTCGCGAGCCAACCGCAAACTTGTGCGTTGGTCAGCACCCCGCCGCGTTCGGTGTTGGCCATCATCGTCAGACCCATTTGCACTCCGAACGGGTTGTACTTGCGGTCGTTATCAGCGAAGTAGTCGGCAATCACGAGTGTTCCGCCCGGAGCCAACGCATCGAATGCCCGCCGGACCATCAGCCGAGAACGCTCGTCGCCCTCGGTTCGACAGACGTGGCCGAGGACGACCAGATCGAAGCGCTGCGGTTCGATGTCGATGTCATGGAAGTCACCGCCGCGGAACTTGACCCGTCCACCGAGGCCGCGCTGGTCGATCGAGGCAATCGTGGCCTCAATCACCCCGGGCAGTTCATTGACAACCGCCGTGCTGCGCGGTGACTGCTCCAGTAGGGCGATGGCCCACGGCGCCCGTCCCGCACCGAGATCAAGCACTCGCAGTCCCGGTCGACGTTTCCAACCGAGGGTGGCGCCAAGTCGTGTCGCAGCTCGGTGCTGGGTGACGAACGTCGCCTCGACGAGCGGGCCGTAGAACGCAGCCGGATCTCGCTCGATCGGCTCGGCAACCCGTCCGGTGCGTACGGTGTCGGCGAGGTGATCCCAGTTTGCATGCGGCCCTGGCGCGACGCGGATCAGCGCCGCCATCGACGCCGCGCCGTTGGTGCACAGGTACCTCGTCGCCGTGTCGGTCAACGCATAGACGTCGTCGATCTGGTCGACGAAGCCGAAGGTCACCAGGGCGTCGCACACGTGGCGCAGGTGCGGCGCCGACACGTCCAACGTTCGAGCAAGCTCGTCGACGGTTGCCGAATCAAGTCGCTCCAACCCGTCGAAGATGCCGAGCTCGATCGCGGCCACGAGCGTCCAGTACGACCCGAACCCTTGGACGATCGCCCACACCGGCGCTGACGAAGGGGGCTTGAAATCACGCCACGGGCGACCCCGATGAGCCATGGTGTGGCTCTTCTTCAGCTCGGGATACGGCGAGTCGCTCACGGTTCCAGCAGGATCTTGCCGAAGAAATCAGCGCGCATCATCTTGTCCTGGGCACTGCCGGCGTCGGCCAAGGTGAAGACGCTGTCGATCGGCGCACGGAACGCGCCGTCGCAGTAGACATCCCAGGCGTCGGCGAACTCGTGGTAGCGGTAGGGGTCGGACCCCAGGATCTGGATGCCCATGTGGAACATGAAGCCGAGCGACGGAATCGTGGCCGTGTCGCCGGTGGTGTTGCCACAGGTCACCAGCCGGCCCCGAGGCTTCAACGCAAACATCGACTGCGCCCACAACGCCGGCCCGACGTGATCGAACACCATGTCGACCCCGACGCCCTGGGTCAGTTCACGGGCCCACCCGGTGACGTCGCCGGTGCGGTTGTTCAGCACGTGATCCGCACCAAGCCCGAGCGCGCGTTGGCACTTGTCGTCGCTGCCGGCCGTGGCGAGCACCGTTGCGCCGACGTGCTTGGCGAGCTGGATGCCGGCCATCGACACGCCGCTGCCAGCGGCATGGATCATCACCGTCTCGCCAGCGCAGAGGTGCCCGACCGGAAACAGCGCATGCCACGCGGTCAGCCACCCAGTCGGGAAGCAGGCCGCCTCGTGCCAGGTCATCGACGGCGGGAGCGCATGCACATGGGTGTCAGGGGCGAGACACCGCTCGGCGTATCCACCGGCGACGGTGCCACCGATCACGCCGAGTTCACCGTACAGATCGCCCATGCCGGCAAGGGTCGACCCGTCGGGGACTTCGCTGAGCGACGGATCGATCACGACCCGGTCGCCTAACTTCACCCGCTGCACATCGGCTCCGACTGCCGACACCGTGCCGACCACATCCATCCCTGCGATGTGCGGCAACGTGAACCCGGGCATCGTGAACCACCCGTTGCGCTGGACGAGATCGAGGTGGTTCAGCGCCGTCGCGGCGACATCGATCACAACGTCGCGGGGACCCGGGCGCGGGTCGTCGACCTCGACGTACTCCAGCACCTCGGGCCCACCGGGCTGGCGGTACAGCAACGCTCTCATCGGCGCCTCCTACTGCGCATCAGGCGAGTCCGCGTACGAACGGTTGGGCGAGCGCACGCGGCTGACGCGTGCGCGCAGCGAAGACTGCGGTGAACGTGAGCGCAACGACGTACGGCAGACTGGCTGCGAGTTGCGCGTTGATTCGGTGGCCGAGCACTGGCAAGGTCTGCTGTAGCGCGAAGAAGTAGCCGAACAGCAGGCACCCCGCCAACGTGCCGCGTAGCGTCCAGCCTCCGAAGATCACTGCGGCAATAGCGATGATCCCCTTGAGCCCGACGTGGCCGGGTTCGTACCCGGCGATCGAGATCTGGCCCAGCACCAGCACGCCACCGCCGAGGCCTGCGCACCCACCGGCGAACAAGATCGCCTCGCGACGGCGACGGTTGACGTGGATGCCGGTGACGTCAGCGGCTTGGGGGCTATCGCCAACGGCGCGCACCTCAAGCCCCCATCGAGTACGGAACACCACCCACCACGCCAACGGCACCAGTGGCACGATCAGGTACATCGGCCACGGTTGCCCGAACAGCGCCTCGCCGAGCAGAGGGATGTCCACGAGCAGCGGCACCCGCGTTGGTTTGACCGAACTGGTCACTGCCTCCCACCGACTGTCGAGGAACAGGGCAAGACCCAACGCAAAGAGATTGAGGGTCAGACCGACGACGAACTGGTCGATGGCCAAGTGGTGGCTGAGATGCGCCTGGACGAGCGCAACCGCGACACCGGCGGCGATGCCGGCGAACAGTGCGATCGCCACGACATCAATGGCTGCCCAGGTGATCGCTGCGGTGTAGGCACCTCCGATCATCATCGCCTCCACCGAGATGTTCAACGTGCCCGCACGCTCGGCGACCCACTCGCCAACGGCAGCGAAGGCAAGCACGATCGCGAACCGGATCGCGGAGTTGTACATCGCCTCGGCGCCGAGTACGTCGACGATGACGTTGAGGATGCCGGCGATCATCCGGCCACCCCTGACATCGAAGCCGTCACGACCGGCTCATCGGTCGACACCGA
>JANNHO010000438.1:0-6440 GCA_031404435.1 Acidimicrobiaceae bacterium
GCACCGTGCGCGTATGGAACAACAGAGCGACGCAGTCGACGACGACTCAGCACCTCGAAGCGGACTCGAATGAGCGGAGCAGGTAACGATGATTATCACCCACTCCGGTCGTTTCGCGAACCGGCAGACGTACCAACACCCTTGGTCAGAAACAGCCGGGCAGCCGCGACGGTAGCGGGCGGGCGGACACGATGACGCGCCTTCATGCACGGGCACGATCACCACACCGCTCTACACAGACCACCTCATCCCGCCGGAACTCACGCCGGAGTCAGGACCAGGCGCACCAATGTTTCACGTGAAACACGGTGCACCGCGTCGACTCGGTGACAACGATCCGGGTGCTGACACGCCCCGTACCGCCGTCTCGCCGTTGGGTCGGCCCGGGATGCCGTGCTCGGCTTCTCAAACCAGGGTGGAGTCCCCGATGCTTCGCCTGGAACAGGCAGCGAGGCGCCGATTCACGACGAGATCACGAACGGACGTCGCCAGCCCAACACGATGGATGTGCAGCCCGCGATGACGCTTGGCCCCATCCATTGTTTCACGTGAAACAAGAGCATTTGGCTCTGGCTCGGATCGCGCGATGCGAGCGACGCGTAAAGTGCGGATCGATTCGACGTCGCCGGTGCGGGTCTTGGGAGTGCCCGTCGCCCGGCCTGACGCGTCGGCGCGGGCTGCAGCGTGGCGTCGATTGGGTCGGTCTTGCCATGATCGCGGCGTGTCGTGCGGTCGGGGCGGTCGACTTCGACGACGATCGGCTCGGCGACGCGCATCGCCCGCGCGAGGCCGGCACCATACGCGCCGGTTCCTTCGACGCCAACCTGGATGACGGTGCCGTGGGAGCGCAGCCAGCCGATCAGCGCCCGGTAGCCAGCCGGTGTGGTCGGAAACGTCTCGTGACCGAGGTGGCGGCCGAGCGGGTCGATCACGGTCGCGACATGGAAGTCGGCGTGGGTGTCGACAGCGACGGTCCCCTCGAGATGTTGAACAGTGCGCGGGTGGTCTGCGACGATGGTCATGTTGTCCTGTCGTTGTTGCTGAACGGGGTGGCAGCACGCGCCCGCAGACGGTTGGACAACACAGTGATGGGCGCCTGTTCGCGCGGGCTCCTATGAGGTCACGTTCGACTGAAAGCGGGTGCAAGTGGGGCCGGCGAACCGCTGGACGACGAATCTCTTGGAAGACACGAAGTCAGTCAGGCGAAGAGTCAGACCAGCAGCCGCAGGCCCCAGCCCATCCTCACTGTCAGGCGTCGACACGCACTCGCTCCCAACACCGCACGGGGCCTCGACGGCCGGCATCGCGAAACCCGCTGAGAGAGACCAGCGTCTGGTCCCACCGATCAACGTTCCCGGGTGGCTCGCTGACCACCAGCACCCCGCCGTGGTCCAGCATGGGGGCAGCGGACTCGACGACCACCTCGGGCGCACCGAAGCTCCGTGCGGTCACCACGTCGACCAACGGCGGCGCGCTCGCCAGGTAGTCGCGGACATCGCCTTCGTACACGACCACACGGTCGCCCAGATCGAGCGCGCGCACCCCGTACCGGAGAAGGTCACAACGCTTCGACCGACGCTCGATCAACGTGACGTGCGCGTTGGGACAGCGCACGGCCACCACCAGCCCAGGGAGCCCACCTCCGGAACCTAGATCCACGATCGACGTCGCACCCATGGCAACCTCGGCGAAGTGTTCGGCATGGGCCACGGCGTTGACCAGGTCACCACGGCCGATCCCCCCACGACGTTGAATCTCGGCCACGACCAGCAACAGCTGGTCGGTCATTCCACCGGCGCGATGACCACACAACGACGCGGATCGTCACCTTCGGAGCGGGTTGCCACGCCTTCGAAGTCGGCGAGCGCATCGTGAATTGCTTTGCGATCAGGCGATGACATTGGCTCCAGGCGTTTCGCGCTTCCATCGGCAATGACCTGCTCGGCCACCTGCACCGCAAAGCGCGAGAGCGCGATCTTGCGTCGCTCACGGTAGCCGCCCACGTCTACCCGCAGTCTGGTGTCGTGGTCGCCGAGTCGTCGCTGAGCAGCGACCCGGGTGAGTTCCTGAACAGCCTGCAGCGTGGTGCCGCGCGGCCCAACGAGCACACCGAGTTCGACCCCTTCGACGTTGAGCTCGATCTCGTCGCCCTCGTAGCTCACCGTTGTCGTTCCTGACAGCCCGAACGATGCGACCAGTGAATCGACGAAACGCTTGGCCTCGTCGCCGACTTGTTGAGGATCCACGGGAATCTCCCTGTTCTGGGCACCACTCGGTGCGCTGACCTTCGATGCTTCTTCTGAGCGCTCACGGCGACCGCCCTGACCAGAGCGAGGGTTGGACCTGCCCCCCGCGGGGCGCACTGCATTCCTACCATTGGCCTCGGTTGCAGTGCCAGTGCCGGCGTCTGACGAACTCTCGACATCCGCCTGTTCGGCTGCGCCCGCCGGCGAGGCGCTGGGCTGGCGCGGCGCGCGAGCCGCGCGCTTGGCTCGGCCGGGGGTGCCATCACCCGCGGTCGAGGTGTCCTGCGGGGGGCTTGCGGTGAGCACGGAGGTGGTATCGGTCTCGCCGTGGTCGGGACGCCGCTTGCGGTCGCGACGCTCAGCTTTGGCTCGCGGTTGTGTCGGACGAACCCGGGCACGGACCCGCGCCTCGCCGCGCACGCGACCAAAGAGCCCAGCTCGCGGTTCATCGACGATTTCGAACTCGGCGTCGTGTTCATCGACACCGAGCTGGTCAAGCGCCAGGCCTTTCGCTTCCTCGATCGTCTTGGCTGTTGTTTCCACCCATTCCATTGTGTGTCCTACTTCTTCTTCTGCGCGTTGGGCGGAGATGGTCGATTGGTGCGAGATGGGGGGGTCGGTCGGCTCGTACGCCCTGATGGTGTCGGCCTGTTCTTGGGTGGGGTCACTCGCTTGCTGACCGTCACCGTGGAGTTCTTGCCGCTCGACGCCTTGGCCGCTGCGCCGCCCTTGCCTGGAGTAGTTCGGCCGGATGGCTCCTTGGCGGCTGCCATGTCACGACGTGCTTGGGCAAACATCCCGCCGCCACCGCCGTCGGCCTTGGAGATCTCCCGTGCCCGCTCGCCTGCCTTGAGTGCCTGCTGGCCGAGAGACTCGTCGCCGTGGTAG
The DNA here is from genome assembly GCA_031404435.1 of Acidimicrobiaceae bacterium. Taxonomy (GTDB): domain Bacteria; phylum Actinomycetota; class Acidimicrobiia; order Acidimicrobiales; family Ilumatobacteraceae; genus VFMC01. The sequence continues at coordinate 3,135 of JANNHO010000438.1, forward strand.
AACCGGCGGGTGATGTACCACTGCAGCGCGATGCGGATGATCGCCTGCGCCATGTAGTAGACGACGAGGCCGGTGAGGTAGAACACCAGGAACACGGCGAACACCACCGGCAGGTACTGCATCAACTTTTGCTGGGCCGGCGACATCGTCGGGCTGACGGTGGCACGAGCGGCGACCATCTTTTGCTGGACGAAGTACAACCCGCCGAGGGCGATCACCAACAAGGCGTAAATCATTCCCTCGCCGATCGAGTCACCAATGACCTCGAACGGCTTGCGCGCCAGATCCAGCCCCCAGGAGAGCATCTCGGTTTTGCCGACCAATGACTTGTAGATCCCGCTGTCGGTCGGCACGTAGTCGGGATAGAACACCGCGACGCCCGCCGGCGTGTCGCCGCAGACTGCTTGCGCGCCCTGTGAAAGCGTGTCCACACCGCATACCCGCTTGCGGGTCAGACCGTTCAACACCCGGAACATGATGATGAACACGGGGAACTGCAGGACCAGCGGGAAGCACGACGCGAGCGGGTTGACCTTGTGCTCCTGGTAGAGCTTCATCATCTCTTCGTTGAGCTTGGTCCGGTCCCCGCGGTGCTCTTGTTGCAGCTTGCGCAGCTCAGGTTGCAGCCGCTGCATCTCCAACATGCCTTTGGTCGCTTTGAGCTGCAGTGGCGCAGTCAGCAGCATGACGACCAGGGCGATCAGGGAGATGGCGACGACATAGCTGTCGGTGAACTCGTAGAACTTGGCGAGGAGCCATGCAGGGCCCTCGAACAGCACAGCAATCATGATGGGATGAGACGCTTTCGTGTTGTGGCATCAGGAACCGGGTCCCAGCCCGAGGGACCGAACGGGCGGCAACGCAACAGTCGCCGCAGGGTGAGGAGCAGACCGCGAGCCGTGCCGTGACGCTCGAGCGCATCGAGGGCAAAAGACGAACACGTCGGCGTGAATCGACACGGCGACGGACGCCCCTCAGCGGCTTGCTGATAGGTGGTCACGGCGCGGGTGGCGAGGCGCCAGACACGCCCACGGCGGTCACCGAACCCGTCACCTCGACTGAAGCGGCCTTGACTGGAGCCGCCGGGCCCGAACTGGTGTTCGTTATCGCCACCGACAGGCGCTGACACTGCCCGGTCAACGAGTTGATATCGGCTACCAGTTCGGTGAATGATCGTTCGGCGGCAGCGGGCTTGGCCCCGAACAGGTACGAACCTGACGCCAGATCGGCGCCGGTCAGAATCGAGCGAAGGCGCCGACGGAGCAGGTTGCGCGACACAGCCGGCCCATAGGCGCGTCCGATCGCAAATGCCACCCGCGGAGGCAGATCGGACGAATCGGGAAGGAAGCTGCACCACAGTGCTCCGGCCCGGGCGCGACGAGCCTCGTGCGCGAATCGCGCGAAGACTCGTGGGTCCCGGATGCGCCAGATCAAGCCGACAGGCGGTGGCGGCCCTTGGCCCGCCGCGACTGCAGCACTGCGCGGCCAGCCCGCGTGCTCATGCGGTGACGGAAGCCGTGCTTGCGGGCCCGGCGTCGATTGTTTGGTTGGTAGGTGCGCTTCAACGCAGCCCTCCTGCTTCGACCACAAACAACTGTGGTGGGACGAGAGCGTCCGCAACCGGTACCGACGAAGGTACCCGTTCCCGGACAACCTCAGTAGGTTAGGGCTCGTGGTGAGCCACGGCAACCAGCACATTCGGCCCCACTCCCGCTCCAAGGCTCACCCGCCTGGCTGCGGCTGTCCCCAGCCCTGCTAGGGTGGCGGCTCCGCCACTGCCTACCAGCAGGTGTTTCACTATCCACATCGTGTGGACAACACTGTGAACAATCCCGGCGACATTTTCGAGGAGGTGCTGGTGAGCAACCCTGAACAGGTGTGGACAGCCGTCGCCCAACTCCTCCGTGCGCAAGTTTCAGACTCGGTGTGGTTCTCCACCTTTCAAGACGTGGTCACGCTCGACGACGACGATTTCGTGCTCCGCCTCGGCGCCCCGAACGGGCACATCCGAGACCGCATCCTCACCAGGTACCTGCCATTGGTGCGCGACGCACTCGATGAAATCGGTGCAAGTACACGCCAACTCGTGGTGGAAGTGCAAACCGTTGAAGAACACATCGAACCCGAACCTGAAACCGCCGAGCATGAGCGCCATACCGAACCCGCGCCGGTTCCTGGTCGCCGGTCGTCAGGCGATTCGCCACTCGACCTGGCTGGGCTCAATCCACGCTACGCGTTCGAGACCTTTGTCAAGGGTGCCTCCAACCAGTTTGCCCTTGCGGCTGCCCTCCGTGTGGCCGAGACCCCTGGCCGCAGCTACAACCCGTTGTTCATCTACGGCGCGGCGGGTCTCGGCAAGACTCACCTGCTGCACGCGATCGGTCACTACGTCCACCATCACTACCAGCACGATCTCGTGCGGTACGTCACGACCGAGACGTTCCTGAACGAGTACGTCGATGGCATCCGCACCAACACCATCGCCAGTTTCAAACGGCGTTATCGCGACATCGATGTACTGCTCATCGATGACATCCAGTTCATGGAGGGCAAGGAGGGGCTCCAGGAGGAGTTCTTCCACACCTTCAACACCCTGCACGGGGCGAACAAACAGATCGTGATCTCGAGCGACCGAATGCCAGACGCGATCCCGACGCTCGAGGAGCGACTCCGTGGCCGCTTCAAGTGGGGCTTGATCACCGACATCCAACCCCCCGACCTGGAGACCCGGCTGGCGATCTTGCGTAACAAGGCCGAACGGGATCAGAGCCCGGTCCCGTCAGAAACTCTGGAGTTCATCGCCTCGCGCATCACCAGTAACATCCGTGAGCTCGAAGGTGCCCTGATCCGAGTCACTGCATACGCGAGCCTGAACAGCGTCCCGATCAGCACCCACCTGGCAGAGCAGCTGCTCAGCGACCTGTTGACAGGGTCGGCGGTGAAGATGCGCACCGACGACCAGATGCTGGCCGAAATGGCAATCATCCTCGGCTTCAGCGTGGAAGCCTTGCGCGGCAAGAGCCGCCAGCGACCGCTGGTCACCGCACGCCAGTCGGCGATGTACGTCTTCCGTGAGCTCACGGATCTGAGCTACCCGAGCATCGCTCGGCTGTTCGGGGGGCGCGACCACACCACCGTGATCCATGCCGTCGACAAGATTCAGCGCCTGATGAAGGAACGCCAGCAGGTGTACGAACAGGTCACCGATCTGATCCAGCGATTGAAAACCAGTTGACCATCTCACCTTTGGCGGCAGCTACTCCGCCGTGATTCGCATGCTGCATCAACTTCGTGGCGAGCAGCCGC
>JANNHO010000439.1:0-2345 GCA_031404435.1 Acidimicrobiaceae bacterium
CCCCGACAGCGCATTGAGTTGGAACGTGCAGTGCGAATCGTCGCGGGTGCGGGCGTTGATGTTGACCGCGTCGAAGCGGCAGCCGCCCTCGCGTGACGCGATGTACACCGCCCATTGCTGCGTCGCTGCGTCGGCGCCGTCGTTGGCGAACTCGGCCGCAATCACCGCCGCTTCAGAAGGATTGCACGGGGTGCGCCAGGCATAGAACGGAATCCCGTCGGGAGTGAGACTCCAAAACGGTTCGTCGGTCATCGGCGCTGGGAAAGGCCCTGGGCCAGTCGCGCGGCCGTTCCCGGTGGCGATGCCGCTCCAAATCCCCATCGACGCCAACGTGGCTGAACCTGCCTTCCCATCGACCCGCAACGGGGGTGTAGCCTTTTGGTAGGCGCGCACCGCATCGACGGATGCCTTGTCGTGCAGGCCGGTGATCGATCCGGTGTAGTACCCGAGGGTGGTCAGCCGGCGCTGCACACAGGTGACTGACTGGCCGCGCTCGTTGGGGTCGACCTGCGCGTCGGCAAGGCACAGCGGGGCCTTTGGCAGGAACGGCAGCGTCGGCTGGAACCCGGCGCGCACCGAGCCGGCGTGGATGTTGAGCGCCTGCAGGGTCGCGACCCCGGCGCGGCCGTCGGCCTGCAACCCTGGCGTGTTGGCCTGGAACCAGAACACGGCGTCTTCGGTGGCGCGATCGAAGTTCCCGTTGTAGACGACGGGATACTCGAGCAACGCGAGGGTGAACTGCAGGCAACGAACGTCAGCGCCCGTCATCATCACCGACAGCTCCGGGGCGACCACGCACGATTGCAACTCGGGCAGGTCAGCAGACGCGCCGCGCGGGCCGACGCCAACGACAGCTAGCGTCGCGAAAGAACAAGCTACAACCACCCACAGCGTCCGCCTCACCACACGAACGATAGACCTTTCGTTGGGAATTGCAACCCCCGATCTGGTTGACACCGGGAACAGAAGGCACCCGTGGTGCAGTTGACCTCGTCGTGACATCGACACCGACCGACTCGGCACTCCCCACAACGGACTCAAGCTACCCCGCACCGGCCGTCGCGACGCCACCCGCCATCACCGTCTACTGGCGTCCGGGCTGCGGGTTCTGTTCCCGGCTGTTCCGCCAACTCGACCAGGTCGGCATCAGCTACGAGGCGATGAACATCTGGGACGACCCGAATGCTGCCGAGACGGTGCGTTCGTTCGCGCGGGGATCCGAGACCGTTCCGACGGTCGTGGTTGGAGGAACCGGGTTCGTCAATCCATCCGTCGGTGAGATCAGTGCGGCGCTCGGCGGTTCGTAGATCCGGCTCCCAGTCATGCCAGTAGCGTCGCCGACCGTGAACGTGCTGCTGATCACCCTTGACCAATTCCGCGGCGACTGCCTCGGTGTCGCCGGGCACCCGCTGGTGCGCACACCGTCACTCGATTATCTGGCTGCCAACGGGATTCGGCTGGCCCGCCACTACAGCCAGGCCACACCGTGCTCACCGGGCCGGGCATGTCTGTACACGGGCACGTACCAGATGAACAACCGCGTGGTCGCCAACGGAACGCCGCTCGACGTGCGCTTCGACAACGTCGCCAAGGCTGCCCGCCGTGCGGGCTACCGACCGGCACTGTTCGGCTACACCGACCAGAGCATCGACCCCCGCGAGTCGACCGGGCCCGACGACCCGCGGATGCAGCACTACACCGGCGTACTTCCCGGCTTCGATCCGGTGCTGCACATCCCCGACAGCCACGCGCCGTGGCTCGATTGGCTCGCCGCACAGGGGTACCCGTTCGCCGATCCGATCGAAGCTCTCCAGACCGAAAACGAACGGTCTGCATCACTCAGCATGTCGAGCTTCCTCACCGACGGCGCGATCACCTGGCTGGACGAACGACCATCCGGCGAGCCGTGGTTCGCCCACCTCTCGTACCTGCGGCCCCATCCGCCGTACTCGGCCGCCGGCGAGTACGCGACCATGTACGACCCCGCCGATGTGTCGCCGCCCGTTCCGCCCGCCGAGAATCGGCACCCGTTCCACGACGCCGCACTGGCCAGACCAGGATTGGCCGCGCCCGCCGACGAGCAGGCGATCCGCGCTCTGCGCGCCCAGTACTACGGCATGATCAGCGAGGTCGACGCGCAGGTAGGTCGGCTGTGGGCGGCGCTGGTCGATCGGGGCATGTGGGACGACACGCTGATCGTCGTGACCGCCGATCACGGCGAACAGTTGGGCGATCACGGCTTGCTCCAAAAGCTCGGCTACTTCGAGGAGAGCCACCACATACTCGGCCTGATCCGCCACCCCGGCCACCCCGAACAACACGGCACGGTCACCGAGCAGTTCACC
>JANNHO010000440.1:0-6701 GCA_031404435.1 Acidimicrobiaceae bacterium
GCTTGTTGCAGAGGTCATAGGAAATGTTGGTGGAGAGCGGCAGCAACTCGCCGATCTTCATGCGGCCGGGTGTGGTGTCGATGATGCGGTTGATCACCTTGCCTTCCGGTCCCCGGTTCTTTTTTCCTCTGCCTTGGTTGTCCTTGTCCTTGTCTTTGTCGTAACCGCTCTTGTTGTCGTTCCTGCCGTCGTTGTCGCCGTCGCTGGCTGCCCCCGCACTACCCCCGAAGAGGAGTGTTGCGGTGAGGCCTGCGACGACGAACCGCTTATTGGTGGTTTGCATATGCACACTGTCCATTCTGTGAGGATCACCGCCAACAAGCATGGGGCCCGCCGTGCAGTGATGATTGTGTCTGTCGGGACCACGCACTCCCGTATTTGCCGTGCCACACGTGTAATCGTCTCTTGCCAATGCCATGGACCGCTAAACCAATTTCTCCGGAAAAATGAGCAGAAAAGCTAGCGAACCGGCAGCTCAACGGGTGTCGGTCTCGGTTGACGGACGGTGGTGAGCACGGCACGTAAAGGAGTCTGAAAAGTGACGCATAGTTGTTGTTGTCAGACAATGATGCTCACTCCTTCGGGTCAATACACGGTGAACGCATCGGACGAGAGGAGCGGAGGCTCGCGCCTTGGAAGCACATCGGCTAGCCATCCCCTCAAACGCGGCAGATCTGCATAATCCGGCGCCGACGCCGGATTATGCAGATCAAACAGGGTGGGTTCAATTAGCAACCGAAACGCTCAAGGCGTTGGTTCGCTCATCGGCCGTACCCGCCCCAGCCACCGTTGTCGGTGCTGAATGTGGCCATCCCGTCGGCGCTCCAGTCGATACGGATGCTGCTCGTGTTCCACTCGTCCGAGCAGCCGTCGCGGTCGGCGTCCGAGCACCAGGTCACGAACTGGGTTCCGGCCATCGCCGTGTTGTTGTTGTTCAACCGTGCATGGAACTCGAGGTCCCCGGCGGCATTCTTCAGCTGATAGCCGGACTGGAAACACAGGTCGTTGCGCCCGTCACCGTTGCGGTCACTCAACACGGCCACCTTCGGGTCGGCGTTGTCGGGATCGGGGCAGGCGCTGATGAAGCCGACGCCGCGTGATTCGAACGAGGCCGGACCATCGATCTTGTTACCGTTGCGGTCGAGGAAGCATGCGTCGTTGTGCACGTTCTTGGTCGCCGTGCCCATCGGGCTGAACTGCTGTTGGTCGTACTGGTCAGGCATGAAACAGCTGGAGTTTGCGTTGACATCGGGGTTGGCCGTTGCGGCACCCGTGTCAGGGTTGATGTACGAGCTGGCTCGGCCGTAGCTGCCGCCGCCAGAGCTCCCGCCGCCGCCGTACCCGCCGTCGTAGCCAGCGCCGGCGCCGGTGGCGAGACCGCCGAACATCAGCCCGGCCGATAATCCGGCGAGCACGATCCTTCGAGTGCTGTTGGTCTTGGTTCGCATGATGCAAGTCCTTTCTATTGGGTTGTGATCGGCCGGGGGGCTCGAACGTCGCGCCGTCACCGTCGTGGTGTTGCGTGGTAACCCTGTTATGACTCCCAACCGGCGTGTGTCACAACGTCGCGCCAAGAATCTGTGGAATCGCCGGTGGTATGGTCGCTGGGTGATCGCCGAGGCCCGACGGATCGCCAGGTTGGTGCTCTGCGGAGCGCTGCTCGCGGCGTGCGCTTCGAGTTCGACGAGCGTCGTTCGCGCCGGGTCGGCGTACGAGACGGTGATGCGCTGGTTTGCCGACGACGACACGGCCGACCGCGAACCGCTTCCGGTGTTCATCGAACCGCGCGGTGAGGGGACAAGCATTGATCTGGAAGTGCAGGCGAACGTGATCGAGCACTCGGCCGACTACGCCGATGCCCGCTTCATCGATACCCGCGACGAAGCCTTGATCGTCGACGAGGAAGGGGTCGCTTCGGTGCGCGACGAGGGGATCCTCATTCGGGTCGGCCCGGTGGTCGAGGAGGGGGACACCGTGTCGCTCGACGTCGATCAGTTCGTCGACGACGAGACGCAACGCAGCCTCCGCTTCGAGCTGGTAGCCGTTGATGGGGAGTGGCGGATGCGGGGCGAGCCGACGGTGGTCAACCCGGCCTGACTTCACGTGGCCGAGCTCACGTCGCCGCGGTCGGAACCTGGTCTTGGACGATGGCGCGGGCCGTGGCGATGACAGCGACGGCGAGGTCGGCGCTGGCCTCAGCGTCGCGTAGCACCACGTCGTCGATGGAGGGGCGCAGGGCATCCCAGGATTCGCTGTGGGCAGGTGTCGGCCCCAGGAGTCCAGCGTCGGCGGCGACACGCACCGCGGCATCGGCGATGGCGATGGCCACCTGGTGGTTGCCATGCTCGGTGTGGTGGACCGCCTCATCGAGAAGTGTTTTGGATAGGTGCGCCGACTCGTCGACGCGTGGTCGTCCCAGCAGCAGGCTGCCAGCCTCGAGTCGCAACGAGAGTCGAACCCTCGACGAATACACGATGCCGCCCGCGATGAGCACCAGCGCCACGACGGCGAAACCGAGCCGCGGCGACGGCGACGCCAGCACTGCGCAGGCCGCTCCGGTGACGTTGGCAAGCTGAAAGACCAGTTCGCTGAACGAGATCGCCCGGCCGCGCACCAGGAGCGGAACCCGCCCGTAAAAGCCGTCCATCGCCCTCGAAGAAATGCTCGAACCCAACCCGATAGCGAAGGCGATCGCAACGATGCTGAAATTGCCAACGGTGAGCACACCGAACGCCGTCACCACAGCGGGCCCGAGCAGGGTGAGTGCCACGATCCGGTCCGACGCCAATGCGCGATGCAGGCGCGGTGCCACCATCGTTCCGACGAACGACCCCCCGCCGGCCACGACGAGCGCCGATGCGTAGATCCATTCGTCGCCGCCACCGCGCTTGATCGCGAGCGCCAGGAGAAACGTCAACGCACCGGCTGCAGCGCGGATCAGCGCCACGGCGAGCGTGGCGAGCTTGACGTCGAGGGGTGTTTCGGCACGAACGATCACCGCTGCCGGGCGGCCTTCGACCCGGTGCACCGGCAACGTGCTCGACACGGCAGCAGCGACCAGGTAGGTGCCGGCCCCGACGACGGGCAGCCACTCCACCCCGATCAGCAAGATGAGCAGGCCGGCGACGGCCGTACCGATGCCTCCAGCCACCGTGCCGGTGCGGGCCAGGTGCCCACTGGCGGTGACGAGGTCGTTGCGATCGGGCACGAGGTCGGCAACGATCGCCGTCTTGGCCAGCGCGTACGCCTTTCGTGACAACAAGATGCCGAACACCAGCGGGTAGAACGCCAGGGTTTGCAACGAGCCGGCCACTGCCAACGACAGCACTGCACGTACGGCTTGCGAGCCGAGAATGGTGCTGCGGTATCCGGCGCGCCACCTGTCGAGCAGGGGTCCGATCGCCGGGGCCACGATCGCCAGAGGCGCCGCGGTCAGTAACAGGTAGGTGAGGATTCGGTTCTGTGATGCTTCGAGCGACACGCTGAAGAACAGCGAGCCGAGCAGCGACAGGTTGATCATCGAATCGGAGAAGTCGTCCACCGCGTGGGAGAGCGCGAGTCTGCGTGTCGCCGGGTGGCCGATGATCGCATCGACCAGGCGCCGTCGACGCGTCCGCTGGCGGTCGTCACCGGGGGATTGGTTCACGGTGTCCTGGGCTGCCGCCACACGGTGAGTATCGCAGACAGCCGAAACCCTCGCGTTGGAGCGGCCGTCCGTCGAGAAACCCACCGCTACGGTGGATTTCTCGACGAGCGATTACTCCCGCCGGGGGCGTCGGCGCACCAGGGTAGGAGCGGCGGCTCAGTTCCCCGCAGCCGACAGCGGCACGAAGACGGTGGACGTCGCCGTTGCTGTCGCCCCGCAGGAGTTCGTGGCCTGGAACGTGAGGGTGTACGTGCGGCCTGTGCCGGTTCCGGAGCGCTCAGCGCGCAGTTGCACAGTGAGGTCGTCGATGATGACGATGTCGTTGGCCGTGTCGCCGTCGCCGAGACCGTCATCGGGCTCGCTCGATGTGGCCGAAACAAGGGCGACGTCCACCGTGTCAGCCGAGGCCGTTGGCGTTGCCACGACGGTGCGGTACTTGTGGTTCGGTGGCCGCAGCTCATTCGGGGTCACGCTGACCGACAGCGTCGGCGCCTGACACAGACCGATGATCACTGGATCGTGATCCGACGACCGGAATGCGGTTGGCGCGTACAGCGTGTTGACGTGGTTGGGCGACTTGAAGTTGGTGTTGTAGTCGAGTGCGATCGGCTCGTCGGCGTTGATGTGCCACTCGGTCGCACCCGTCACCTGTGGGGTGAGCGAAGCGTTGGCAAGTCCGTGATCGAGGTATCCCGACTGCCCGTTGAACACGAATGAGTAAGCGAACTCGCCGGCGAAGCCAGCGATCAGGTTGGTGTAGCCGTCGGACTCGAGCGCTCGAATCGGATCCTCTTTCGCGTACGAGTTGAGGTCGCCGATGATCAAGTAGTCGGGGTCGCCACTACCGGTCGGATCGGTCTCCAACCAGTTCGCCAATGCTGTCGCCGCGTTCGTGCGGGTGCCGTTGCAGTTGCCCTGCCCATCGCCGGCATCGGGGTCGCCGACCGCGGTGCATGCCGAACCCTTCGACTTGAGGTGGTTGACCACCACGGTGAATCGTTGGCCGTTGGCGTTCTGGCTGAACGTTTGCGCGAGCGCCGGGCGGTTGAGCGTGTCGATGAACAGCGGATCATCGGCGGAGGTGAGCGTGTCGAATGCGCCTGCCGGCGTGACAGTCGCGGGACGGTAGAGCAGCGCGACCCGGATCTGGTCGGTGCCGATGATCCCGGTATCGATGTACGCGTAGGTGCCGGCACCGACCACGGCGTTCAATGCCGCCGTCAACTCGGCGAGGGCGCTGTTCGCTCCGCTGTCATTTTCGATCTCCATCAGGCCGATCACGTCGGCGTCGAGGCCCGCGAGTGCGGCGACGATCTTGGCTTCCTGCCGGTCGAACTCGGCCTGCGTCTCGGCTCCGCGGGCAGTCGGGAACCCGCCCCCTGCGCCGTTGCCGTTGAAGTAGTTGAGCACGTTCATCGAGGCCACCTGCAGCGTTCCGCCCACATCGTCGGGTGTCGCCGGGCGGGGGTTGGTGGAGCTGAACGTGACCGGCCCAACCGGTTGAATGCGGTAGAGGCCAAAGCGTTGGTCGATCACACCACCCGCGTCAGTGGTGGTGTCGCCGGAGCGAAGCGTGTTGGCGGCACTGAGCCCGCCGGTCGGGTAGCGGGTTGGGTCGATGTTCTGCTGGCCGTTGGCGTCGTCGAGCACGATCCGGCTGCGGTTGTTCAGGTCCTGCTGCGCGGCAGCCGCCGCTCCGGGCTCGACGATGCTGGTCGGGGTGAACAGCCGTCCGTTCGCCGACAGGCTCACCTCGCCGAAGCGGGCCAGCGTGAACGTCTCGGTCACGGTCATCTGCTGCGGGAGCGAGATGCGCATGCCTTCGAAGCGCTCCCAGTCGCTGACCGAGCCGACCGGCAACGTGACCGGCGTGGCCGCAACGGTACCGGCGCCCGCCGTGCACACGAGCACCGAGTTCACGCTGGTGAGCTGTGTCAACGACGGAGCCGCAGCGGGGAACTCGGCGACGTTGCCACGCACGCGCACCCGGTCACCGGCGGCCACGGGGAAGCCGGTGTTAAACACGAAGATCCCCTCGGACGTCAGCGGATCGGCATCGACCTCGGCATCATCTTCTTGCACGAAGTACCCACTGAACTCGCCGGGGCCCTGGAAGTCGGCGACGACGACGCCCTCCACGACCACGTTGGTCGAACCGATCATCGGTGAGCTGGCACCGCTGCCTTGGATGGTGTGGATCGCCGTCGCCGGGTCGCCGCACACCTGCGCGTCGATAGTGGTGAAGCTGAACGTCGTACTTGCGACCATCTGGTCGGGCGGATCGGTGGCGTCCTGGTCGGTGACGTTGGCCGCGGTGATCGTGACCGTGCAGGTCTCGTTGGCTGCGAAGTCGACAGTCGGGTTGAGCGTGAAGCTCGTGGGCCCGCCGCTGGCGTCGGCGGTATGCGCACCGCTGGTGGCACACGAGATGGTGAACCAGCTCCCGGCCACGTTGACGGCCTCCGAGAAGGTGACCACGACATCGGCGTTGCGGGCGATGCCGGTGGCACCATTGGCGGGGGCGGTGGACGCGACCGAGGGTGCGGTTTCGTCGCACGTCGACGTATGCGTTCCGAGTCCGCCGAAGGTGTCGATGGCGAAGCCATCCCACTGTGTCGCCGGGTCGAACACGTCGGTGCCGACCACGTCACCTGCGCATACCGCAAGCATGCGGCGCAGCGTGTTGTCGGCGGTGCTGGTGAGGCCCGTGCCCCACTCGGTACCGGGGTCGAAGCCGACCTGGCCGATCACGTCGATCACCGTGGCACCCTTGCGCAACACCACGGCGTCGTCACCGTTGAACCAGCCCGACCCGTTGGTCTGATCGGCCTGGGCGAGGATCGTTGCGTTTGCCGACGCTTGGGCCAGCACGAACACATCGTTCGCGGCGACGGTACCGGTCAGGTTGATCGTCAAGGTTGCGACTGGGTTGCCGTTGAAGTGCATCTGCACGCTGTAGGCACCTGCGCTGAGATCGACTGCTGCGCCCGTGGCGTTGGCGATCTCGAGAGCTTTGTTGTTGCTGCTACCCTCCACGTACTCCGAGAAGAACAGC
>JANNHO010000441.1:0-2355 GCA_031404435.1 Acidimicrobiaceae bacterium
GGCACCAAGGCGTTCACCCACGGCGTCGCCCTCTACTGCAACCTCCTCGCCATCGACGACGCCGAGGGCCCGGCCGTCGGGGTCATCAACATGCCGGCGCTGGACGAGACCGTCTGGGCCGGTCGCGGCCTCGGGTGCTTCTTCAACGGTGCGCCCACACGCGTGAGCACGCACGAGACGGTGACCAAGGCCCACATCTCGTCGTCGACCTTCGGCAACTGGAGCGACGACCTGCTCGCCCGGGTCCGCGCCGAGCACGCCAACCTGCGCACCTGGGGCGACGGCTACGCTCACGCTCGCGCGCGGGAAACGCGATCGTAACACAAGCCAAAAGCTCCGCGTAACACGGCCCGTCCGGCCACACGACCGTGTCCTTCCATACACGCTGGTGCGCCGCCCACAGACTCCACCATCGATCGGGGCCGCGCCCCCATTCCCTTGCGACGCAGGCACTTGTCCCCACGCCGAAGACGCATCGCAGGGGCTGGCAGCCGACTTGCTCCAGGCAGCCGCGGGCTTGGCCCGAGGAGGCTTGATGCGGCGCATGATCGCGGTTCTGGCATTTGTCCTGGCGTCACGGGCAACACCATCGACGAACACCGTCGACGGCACACCCGCCGGCGAAACACCGGCTTGCAGCAGGCCCATCTGGCCGAACGTCCCGTTGACCACGGTCGTCAGTCCAGTCGCTACCGTCACCGTCTGGCAGGCCGGCGTGGTGAAACCAACCACGTCACTCCAACACACCTGATGGCTACCGGAGGGAACCGTGACCCACTCGAGGCCCCAGTCGTGGCGGACCGTGCCGTCGACGGAGATCCGTGACGGCAACGCCGGTGTCGTGGTCACCCGCAGCAGGCCGCTTCCGAGCGGGCTCGGAATCGACTGGTCGGCGAACTGCAACACCTCGATGTTGGTGAGAGTGTCGATCCCGTTGTCGAGCAGACCGCCGCCTCCGCCGCCGCCGCGAGCATGATTGACGATCACCTTGGTGCCCACGACAGTGATGTCGTAGTCAGCAAGCGGGCCGGTGAACAGCGCCGTGTCGCTTCCTGCAACCCCGGAGGATTTCAGCGAGCGGACGATGGTGATCAGGCCCGGATCGATCGTGCCCGCAAGTACACCGGGCTGCAACGACGCCATGTTGTCGACCAACTGGAAGTCGGTCGGGTCGGCGGTGGCAGGGTTCTGCGCACGAAGTTGCACGTCGAGCCACAGGTCACCGTCGATGATGTCGTCGCCGCCACGACCCTCGATCAGGTCGTTGCCGCTACCGCCAAGCATGATGTTGCCTGCGGACCAGGTTGTCGCCAGCGGCGGGAGCAACGCAGCCAACCCGCTGATGCGGGCGATGCCTGCTGCGCCGAGTTCGTGACCAACCGTCGTCAGGACGGTGTCATCGTCGCCACGCAACACGTCGTTGAGGTTCCAGCCCGAGACCGCTTCGGTGGTGCCGTAGCGGTCGCGGAGGTTGACGACACCGGGTGGTACGAGCAGCGTGAGGTTCATGTCGGCATCAGCCGGCTCGGTGTCGCTCTTGTAGGTCGCCCAGTCGAAACCGAACTGCCCTGCATAGCGTTCCACTCCGGGACCGGCGAGCATGATGTCGTCGCCACCCTCGGCGTCGTAGTCGTCGTTGCCGCCCTGACCGATGAGCACATCGCTGCCTGGTGCGTTCGGGTCGTCGCCGAACGGCGCCCCGTTGTCACCCTGCAGCAGGTCGGCCTGGCCGCCACCTTCGATCCAGTCGTCCCCGTCGTCACCGAACACGATGTCGCTGGAGTCGCCGGCAAAGACGAAGTCGTTACCAGGCCCGCTGAAGGTCTCGGTCGGATCAGACCCGCCGATGACGAAGTCGTTGCCGCGGTTGCCCATGTTTATGTCGAAACCGGCACCTGACGACAGGTAGTCGTCGCCGTCGCCGCCCTTGAGCACGTCGTCGCCGAAGGTGTCGGTGAGCTTGTCGTCGCCGAGTCCGCCGATGAGGGTGTCGTTGCCGGCACCGCCTTCTAGACGGTCATCGCCATCGTTGCCACGAACGGTGTCGTCACCGTTGTTGGCCCGCATCCGGTCGTTGCCGGGGACACCGTTCATCACGATGTGTGCCTCGCCGGAATACCGGATGGTGCCGTCAGGCATCCGGGTCAACAACGTCGACTCGTCGTATGGCGTGCCCGGATCGTCAAGGATCGCCCCGGTGGTGCCGAGGTTGGCCATGTCGAAGTTGTAATCGGGCCGGCTGAACACGTCGGCCGGCAAGTTGGTGGCATCGGTGTTGCGCATCATCATCTCGGCCAACGAGTTGCCCTCGAGTTGGACCAACAGGTTGAGGCCTGCGGTACGGCTCAGGTAGTA
>JANNHO010000442.1:0-34798 GCA_031404435.1 Acidimicrobiaceae bacterium
GTGATGTGCTGCAGCGTGACGACGACACCACCGATGCGATCAACCGTCGCCTCGATCTGTACGAAGAGCAGACGTCGCCGCTGATCGAGTTCTACGGCAACGAGGGCCGGTTGGCCGTGATCGACGGAGTGGGCACGCCGGATTCGGTGTTTGCCCTCCTGACCGCCGCGATCGACACCGCCCGAAGCCGGTGAGGTCGTGATCTCGCGACGGATCCAGCGCCGGTCGAACGACGAACTCACCGTGATGCGGCGAGCCGGGCGGGTGGTGGCCGAGATGCACGAGGCGATTCGCCTTGCCGCGCAGCCTGGTGTCACCACCGGCGATCTGGACCGGGTCGCCCGCGCCGTGCTCGACCGCCGCGGTGCAACGAGCAACTTTCTCGGCTACCACGGGTTCCCCGCGGTGATCTGTGCCTCGGTCAACGACGAGGTGATCCACGGCATCCCCGGCGAACGCGTGCTCCACGACGGTGATGTGCTGTCGGTGGACTGCGGGGCGATCGTCGACGGTTGGCACGGTGACGCTGCATTCACGATGGGGGTCGGCACGATCAGTGCCGACACGCTCCGGCTCATCACCATCGCCGACGCTGCGCTGGCGGCGGCCGTGAAGGCGATGGTACCGGGGGGCCATGTGGGCGATGTCGGTGCGGCGATCGACCGGGTGGTGGGTGCGGCCGGGTTCGGTTCGCCGCAGGACTACTGCGGCCACGGGATCGGCCGGGCAATGCATGAGGAGCCGGATGTACCCAACCGAGGCCGGCGGGGTGGCGGCCCGAAGCTCGTCGCCGGTGTGGTGTTGGCGATCGAGCCGATGCTGATCGCCGGCGGAGGCGACGAGGTGGTCGAGCTGGACGATGGCTGGACCGTCGTCACAGCGGATGGCTCGCACGCGGCCCACGTTGAACACACCGTGCTCGTCACCGACCACGGCCCTGAAATCCTCACCCGCTGACGGGGCCCCGACACACCAACGCTCCCCGGTGCGTGTGAGCTATAGCTAGCGCTGGGCGCGACCGTCGACAACGACGGGGATGCCGTCGAGGAACGTGTGTCGCACCTTGCCGCGAAGGGTGCGGCCGGCGTACGGGGTGTTGCGGCTCTTGCTGGCGAGGGCTTCGGGGCGCACAACCCACTCGGCGGTGGGGTCGAACACGGTGAGGTTCGCCGTCGACCCAGCAGTGATCGGGCAGCCGTGGCGAGCGCTGAGGCCAGCGATCGCAGCCGGCTTCCAACTCAACGCCGCGACGATGTCGAGCAGCGGCATGTCGAGCTCGGTCAGCGCCAGAGCGAGTGCGGTCTCAAGACCCAGCATTCCCGGCGGTGCCTGATCGAGCGGTGCCTCCTTGGCCTCGGGCGGATGGGGGGCGTGATCGGTGGCGATCGCATCGATGGTGCCATCGGCAAGGCCGGCCTTGATCGCAGCGATGTCAGCGGGCGTGCGCAGCGGGGGGTTGACCTTGTACACCGCGTCGAAGGTCCGCAGCATCTCGTCGGTCAAGGTGAAGTGGTGCGGCGCTGCCTCGGCAGTCACCCGTAGTCCGTCGGCTTTCGCCGCACGGACCAGATCAACGCTGCGGGCTGTGGAGAGGTGCAGGAAGTGAACCGGTGAACCGGTGAGGCGAACGAGTTCGATGTCGCGGTGCACCATCAGCTCCTCGGCTAGCGCCGGCCAGCCGGGAAGTCCGAGGTGTCCACAGCACGACCCTTCGTGCATGACGGCGCCCTTGGTCAAACTGGCAACCTCGCAATGCTGGGCGAGCGTGATCCCGAGCGGTCGGGCGTACTCGAGGGCGCGGCGCATCAGCGATGGGTTCTGCACGCCGTTCCCGTCGTCGGTGAACAGCGTGACGCCTGCGGCAGCCAACTCGCCGAGCGGGGCGAGGAGCTCGCCGTCGCGGTTCACGGTGATGCAACCCGCAGGAACCACCTCGCACAGCCCGGCCCGTCGCCCCTGGGTGCGGACGAACTCGATCGTGGCGAGCGTGTCGTGCGGGGGATCGGTGTTCGGCATCGCGACAATGGCCGTGAAGCCGCCGAGCGCGGCGGCGCGGCTGCCTGTCTCGATCGTTTCGGCCTCCTCTCGCCCCGGCTCGCGCAGGTGTACGTGCAGATCGACGAAGCCGGGCGAGACCATGCATCCCGACGCATCGATGAGCATTGCGTCCGTACGATCGAGATCGGCGCCAACGGCGATGATCGTTGCCCCGTCGATGCCAACATCGGCGCGGCGCTCCCCAGCTTGGTCGATCACCGTGCCGCTGTGGATCAGGTACTGGCTCATGTTGGAGTCCTCGATGTGTCAGTCGCCGCATCGACGAGATCGCTGATCGGGCCGGCCGCGAGGTCCGGCGCACTGCCGAGCAACTCGAACAGCACCGCCATCCGCACCGCGACGCCGTTGGTCACCTGATTGAGGATGGTCGATCCGCGCAGTTCGGCGGGATCGACGCAGATCTCGACGCCCCGGTTCATCGGGCCTGGGTGCATCACCAGAGTGTGCGGTTGGAGACGGGCGGCGCGGGCCGCGGTGAGCCCGTACGCCGAGGAGTACTCGCGAAGGGATGGGACCAACGCGTCGGTCATCCGTTCGCGCTGCATCCGCAACAGGTACACCACATCGACCTCGGCGACCACCTCGTCGAGGTGATGACTGACGTCGACCGGCCAGCCGTCCAGACTCGGGGGCAGCAGCGTGGGTGGTGCGACCAACGTGACATGGGCCCCCAGCGCGGCGAAGGCTTGCACGTTGCTGCGCGCCACCCGGCTGTGCCGGATGTCGCCGACGATGGCGATGTGCAAACCATCGAAGCCGGCGGTGCGGGCGAGGTTGGTGCGAATCGTGTAACAGTCGAGCAGCGCCTGGGTGGGGTGCTGGTGCCAGCCGTCACCGGCGTTGACGATCGAGGCGTTGGTCCAGCGGGTGATCTGGTGCGGGGCGCCGCTCGAGCCGTGACGCACGACGAATGCGTCGACGCCCATCGCCGTGATGGTTTCGATGGTGTCGCGCAGGCTCTCGCCCTTGTTGACGCTGCTCGACGAGACCGAGAAGTTCATCACGTCGGCGCTGAGCCGCCGCGCCGCGGTGTCGAAGCTGGTACGGGTGCGGGTGGAGTCTTCGAAGAACAAGTTGACCACGGTCTTGCCGCGCAGTGCTGGAACCTTGGCGATCGGACGGTTGTTGATCTCCACCATGTGATCAGTCAGGTCGAGCAGGTGGAGCAACTGCGCCGTGTCGAGGTCGGCGATGTCGATGAGGTGCTTCATGTCAGCGTCACGCCCTCGCCGGTGACGCTGACATCTTCGCTTCGCGCCGTCGGAAGGTTCTTGCCGACGTAGTCGGGGCGAATCGGCAGTTCGCGATGCCCCCGGTCGACGATGACCGCCAATTGCACCGATCGCGGCCGGCCGTGATCACCGATCGCGTCCAGCGCAGCTTTGACGGTGCGACCGGTGAACAAGACGTCGTCGACAACCACGACGTCGTAGCCGTCGATGCCGTCGGGGAGATTGGTGACCGAGGCGGGAATGATCGGTCGCAGACCGATGTCGTCGCGGTACATACTGACGTCGAGGGTTCCGAATCCGATCGGGCCCGATCCGTCGAGGCGTCCTTCGATGCGCGTGAGCGTGTCGGCGAGGCGTTCGGCTATCCACACACCTCCACGCTGCAGCCCGACGAGCATCACCCGCTGGGTTCCGTGGTTGCGCTCGACGATCTCGTGGCCGATCCGGGTGATCGCCCGACGGACGTCGTCGCCCGACATCACTTCACGTGTTGCCACGGTGCTGCTCCTCGTGTACGGGCCTCACGGGACCCGTTTCACACGCTCGGAGATGGTACCCGAAGCCGGGGCTAGTCGAGGGGCTAGTCGTGGATGACGACGGTGCCGCCCATTGGCATTGAATTCGTCGCCCAGATCATGTCCATCGCCGGGTTGCTCACCCGGATGCAGCCATGCGACGCGGGATAGTTGGGGATGTCGCGGTACCCGTGCACAGCGACGCCACCGACGACGAAGCGGGGCCGGTACAGCGTGCCCAGCGAACCCTCGTACGCAATCTCGTCACTGACCCGGTACACGCGGAACGTACCGACAGGCGTGTACGCACGGTCGCTGATCTTCGCGCCGGTGTTGTTGTCGATGGCGGTGTAGTCGTAGTTGCCGCCGGTGGAGATGTTGAGGATCCACACCATCTTTCCGCCGCGCACCAGGAACGCCAGTTGGCGGCCCTTGTCCACTTCCAACAGATCACCGCTGGTGATACCTGGCGCAGGACGGCACTGGGCCCGGTTGAGCGCAACGGCAGTGGCCTCGTCGACGTTGCCGCTGGCCGGGAGTGCCGACCACTTCTGGAACGCCATCACGCTTTGCGACGTGGTGAGGCCGTATCCGCCGTCGGCGCCGCCGTTCCAGAAACCCAGGTCGAGCAATCGCTGCTGGGCCCGCGCGACGGTCGGGCGGCTCGAGCCGAGCACGACTGAGGCCACCGGCGTTGTCGGGTACCCAATGCAGCCGAACGGCGTGCCGGTGGCATTGGCGGGGAGACCGAAGGGGGCGGGGACCGGTGTCCCGAGGTAGTAGCCCGACACGTCGGCGAGGAGTTGGCCGCCGGATTGGGTGAACACATCGAAGCCTCGCGCCGAGACTGCGACGGTGGTGTGGTTCGGCAGGGTTTGTACTGCCCGCACGACGTTGAGGGTTGAGGTGGCGCGGCTCTTGCCGGTCGGGTCGCTGGCCCCGGCGGGTCCGACAGTGACGTATCCGCTGGCGAGCGCGTCGGTCATGGTGACGTTCATCACGAGAGCAGCGACATCGGGGCGGGCAATTGCGACGTTGGTGGCTGCGGCGACTTCGAGGCTCCAGGCCGGTAACGGCATCTGCTTTCCGCCGAGCGGGTTCAACGCGACGTCGCGTGTGTCGAGGAATCGGGTCGGGGTGTTCAGCGAGACGTACAAGCCATCGGTTGACGTGGCTGCACCGGCACCGGTGACGAGCCCGATGAGGTCGACCACCAGTTGACCGCCGGTCTGGGAGAACACGTTGAAGTCCCCGTCGACGTCAAGCGCGACGATGGCCTGATTGGCCACGACATGCAGCGGGTACAGCGAGTTGACGTTGGCCGCTGTGGGTGGTTCGGTGTTCGCCGGGAACGCCGTCCAGTATCCGGGGCCGTTGGCGATCGTCGTGAGGTTGACCACGGCCGACGAGGCCCCACCGGCGTTCGGTACCCGGATCTCGGTGACCGAGGCTGCGGCAACCGCGACCATGGTGCGGCTGTCGAAGATGCGGCTTGGTGCAGCCAGCGGCTGGAACCGGCCGGCCGTCGTCGCCGCACTGGCTTGATAGCTGCCGAGCATGTCGACAACGACATGGCCGCCGCTTTGGCTGTAGATGTCGACAGTGCCGTCGGCTCCGACCGGCACGGTCACCAGGTTGGCCATCGCCAACGTGTCACCGAATGCCGACCACCGTTCATCGACGTTCAGGTTGGACGCGGTTGGCCGGGCGACACCGTGCGGGAAGACAGTCCAAAAGCCGATGCCGGCCGGGCCGACGACGGTGATGTTGAGGACCACCGACCGGGTCAGTTCCACGGACGGCAGTGGCGCGATGCCGGTGACCTTGACGTTGACGGTGCCATCGCCGGGCACCGCCTGCGCCGCGTCGCGTGTGTCCAGCAGCCGGGTCGGTGTCGGCATCGACACGTAGATCGATGTGTCGCCGGGCGCGGCATGAACCGCGGCGGAACCGGGGAGCACCGGCACGACCACCGAACTTGCGCCAAACGCCGCTGCCGCGGCAAGTGCGACGGCGGTGAGGGTGAACGTTCTGAGTTGCACCGACCCAAGCCTACCGGTGACCACCTGACCGCGCTCCGCGGGCTCGCTTCGTCTGCGCTTGCCGTGAGCGCACATTGCCCCGGCCGATCAGGGGTGCTGGATATACTTTCCAACCTTGGGTTACTCGGCGGATACACAGCAGTGGCGCGCTCCACTCGCGTTCGTTCCGCTCGTCGCGAAGAGCGCAGTGAGACGCCGCCATGAACCCAACGACATCACCACGCACCTCCGGAGCGCTCTCGATTGGTTGTGTCGAGCGCAGGACCAGGCGCCCGATGGTGGCGTGAGCTACGGATACAGCATCCGCGGTGGATGGCGAGCCCCCTACCGCGAGACATCCGGGTACATCCTCACCACGTTCCTACGGGCCGCCGACGCACTGGACGACGACGACCTCACCCGGCGCGCCATGCGCATCGCCAACTGGCTGGTGGAGGTGCAGAACGACGATGGCTCCGTGGCCAATCCCGAGTACGGCGATGGCGGCATCGTGTTCGATACTGGTCAGGTGCTGTTCGGTTTGGTGGGTGCCTACCAACGATCAGGCGACGAGCGCTTCCTTGTCGCCGCGACCCGCGCTGCCGACTGGCTGGCGGAGGTCGCCATTCAGGCCGACCGCGGTGGCCGCTGGGTCACCCATGAACACTTCGATACACCCCACGCCTACAACACCCGCACCGCATGGGCACTGCTGTTGGCCGATGGGATCGCCCCCAACGACGCATACCGCAGCGTGGCCCGCGCCAACCTCGACTGGGCACTCGAGTGTCAGCAACCCAGCGGCTTCTATTCCAACGCGGCGTTCGCCGTCGGTGACGATCCGTATACCCACAACATCTCCTACACCACGTGCGGGTTGCAGGAATCGGGGTGGATCCTCGACGAGCCGTCGTACACCTCGGCGGCACGGCGTTGTGCCGACGCAGCGCTCGAGCTGCTCGACGATGAGGGCTTCCTGCCGGGTCAGATCACCGTCGACGGTACCGCTGCGGCGCGCTACGCGTGCCTCACGGGGACCTGCCAGTTCGCAATCGTGTGGGCAAAGTGGTTCGACCTCACCGGTGATGGCCGGTACCAATCCGCGTCGCGGCGGGCGCTGCGGTACGTGATGGCTCGCCAGGATGTGGACGCGAGGAACCCGGCGGTGCGTGGAGCGATCGCCGGGTCATCTCCGATCTGGGGGCGGTACGCGCCGTTGAGCTATCCCAACTGGGCAGCCAAGTTCTTTGTCGACGCAGCCCTCCTGCAACGCACGTGGGACCCGACGTGACACGTCGCCCGGTCCGTGTGCTCAACGGCGACTTCGATCCATTGACGCTCGATCAGACGGTGGACACCGTGTTCGATCTCGTCAAGGGCCCCGAGCGGGGCTGGCTGTGCACGGTGAACGTCGCCATCTTGATGATGATGCGTACCGATCCGCAGCTCCGCCGCTTCGTTGAGGGCTCCGCATGCACCGTGGCCGACGGGCAACCCATCGTGTGGCTGGCGCGGCTGTTCCGAACGCCGTTGCCCGAGCGAGTGACCGGCATCGACCTGATCGAGCAGGTGTGCCGGCGGGCAGCCACCGAAGATGTCGGTGTTCACCTGCTCGGTGCGTCTCGCACGATCATCGACGAGGTTGCGGCGCAGTTTCGCGAGTCACTGCCGACGTTGCGGTTCTCCCACGACGACGGGTACTTCGGTGTCGCCGAATCGTCCAGGCGGGCGGAGGCAGTCGCCGCGAGCGGGGCGCGGGTGTTGATCGTCGGCATGGGCGTCCCCCGCCAAGAGGAGTTCATCGAGAACAACTGGGAGACGTTCGGCGTCGACGTCGCGATTGGAGTCGGTGGGAGCTTCGACGTGATCGCCGGACTCCGCACGCGAGCTCCGTTGTGGATGCAAGAACACGGCCTGGAATGGGTGCACCGACTGCGCGAGGAACCGCGGCGGTTGTTCGGTCGGTATGCGTCCACCGGTGCACGATTCTTCGTGCTCGCAGCGCGTGCGCTCCTCCTGCCGCGCTACCGCAACCGGTGAGCAACGCGGTGGCCCCACTCAAGTTGGCATTCGTGTTCGGGACCCGCCCCGAAGCGATCAAACTCGCTCCGATCATCGTGGCGGCGCAGGCGAGACCAGCCGAGTTCGATGTCGAAGTGATCAGCACCGGTCAGCACCGGGAGATGCTCGATCAGATGTTGGAGTGGTTCGAGATCGATGCCACGGTCGACCTCGCCGTGATGCGCCCCGATCAGACCATCACGTTCATCACGTCGGCCGTGCTCGGTGGCGTGGGCGCACACTTCGAGAACAGCCGTCCGGATTGGGTGATCGTCCACGGCGACACCACCACCACGTTCGCAGCTGCGCTCGCCGCGTTCTATCAGCGCCTTCCGGTCGCCCATGTGGAGGCGGGTCTGCGAACCGGCGACATCTACTCGCCGTACCCGGAGGAGATGAACCGGCTCCTCACGACGCGGCTCACATCGCTGCACCTCGCACCAACGGGCGCGGCTCGCTCCAATCTGTTGGCCGAGGGAGTGCCAGCCGATCGCATCGTGGTCACCGGCAACCCGGGGATCGATGCGCTGATGCTTACCCTGGCCAAACTCACCCCTCCGGCCGGGCGTCCAGCCCGGCCTGAACCGGGGCCTGCTCGAAACCTGCTCGTCACGATGCACCGCCGAGAGAACCACGGTGCTCCGATGGGTGGGATCTGCCGCGCAGTGCTGGATCTCCTCGACCGGTACCCCGACCTGACCGTGACACTGCCACTGCACCTCAGCCCGCGAGTGCGCGAGATCGTGCTCCCCTTACTTGGCGAACACCCGCGGGTCGATCTGTGCGAACCGCTGGCGTACCCGCAGTTCGTCGCCGCAATGGCTCGGGCCACCTTGATCCTGTCCGATTCGGGTGGAGTGCAGGAGGAGGCGCCTTCGATGGGCAAACCCGTGCTGGTGCTGCGCGAGATGACCGAGCGCCCCGAGGCTGTCGCTGCCGGAGCGGCGGTGATCGTCGGTGCCGATCGCGAGCTGATCGTGTCGGTCGCGGCTCGGCTGTTGGACGATCGGGACGCGTACGCGCAAATGGCCACCGTGGTCAATCCCTTCGGCGATGGCACCGCGGCGCAGCAGATTCTGGCGGCGCTCGTCGATCATCGCTGAGCGTCGGCCGCCGTTGCTCTGAAGCCATTCGGGACCGAACGGTTACAGTCACCCGTCATGACTGCTGGATTCATGTTCCCCCGCACAGCAACGGGATCGGCATCGTTGGTGCCGTCGCCGCCGTGGCACTACAGCGGTCAGATGCTGACCATCGAGTACCGCACCGACCCTGCCGCGGTGGCCGAACTGCTCCCGTCACCGCTGGAACCCGCCGACGACGATCCGGGTGCGGTCGCGGTGATCTGGGCTGATTGGCAGAGCTGCCGCGACGACGGATCCGAGCTGCTCGACCCGGTACGCAGCCAGTACATGGAGACGTTCGTGGTGGTGCGTTGCAAGTACCGCGGGCAGCACTTCAGCCGGTGTGTCTACATCTGGGTGGACAAAGACTTCGCCATGGTGCGCGGTCACCATCAGGGGTACCCGAAGAAGATGGGCGAGCTGTACCTCACCAGGGTCGTCCGCGTCGGCAGGGCGGGGCCGCGGCTGGAATCCGGTGGCCGGTTCGGGGCGACGTGCGCTGCCTACGGTCGGCGGCTGATCGACGCGACGTTCACCATCACCGGAACTGCCGAGAGTGCGGGCTTCGTCAACGCACTGCCGATGCTGCACAGCCGGGTGATGCCGGCGATCGAAAGCGACGGCACCGACAGCTTGAACGAGCTCGTCACCATGCGCGGCTTCGACGTCGAGGTCGGGCCGTGTTTCGTCGGCGACGCAACGCTGTCGATTCATCCCTCGCCGGTCGAGGAGCTCACTCGCCTCGCCCCGGTCGAGATGATCGGTGGCTTCTGGCGCGAGATCGGCAACTCGTGGAAGGAAGGCACCACACTCGAACGACACAACCTGGCGGCGCTCGGCCCAGACACGGCGCCCGATCGCGAAGCTGACGTATGACGGAGCGCATCGAGCACGACCTTGGACCCGGCGACGCCGACATCACCGACCCGGACGCGTACACCGCGGGGGTGCCGTACGCAACCTTCGACCGGTTGCGCGCCGACGATCCGGTGAGCTGGTGGGACGAGCACGACGGTGGGCGGGGGTTCTGGGCCGTCACCCGGTACGACGACTTGTTGCAGGTGAGCCGCCAGGTGGAGGTGTTCTCCTCGGCGGAGGGGATCACGTTGGAGGAGATGGAACCGGACGACTTCGCCGCCCGCCGTAACATGCTGGAATACGACCCGCCGGAGCACACCCGGTACCGCCGGCTGGTGTCGAAGCCGTTCAGTCGCCGCGAGGTGTACGCCTACGAGAACTCGATCCGGTTGTTGGCCCGTACGGTCGTCGACGAGGCACTAGCCGGCCCCTCGGCGTTCGACTTCGTCGACACGATTGCCAAGCAGCTCCCAATGCGGATGCTCGGTCGGTTGCTGGGCGTGCCCGACAGCGATGGCCCATGGCTGGTCGAGCGCGGCGACGCGTTGCTTGGCAACTTCGATCCCGAGTTCACCGATCACCCGGTCGGCTTGGCCGATACCGACGAGTTCAAGCACATCCCGTTCCGTTCGCCCGCCGCGCTCGACCTGTACCAGTACGCGCAGCGCCAGGCTGCGCAGCGGCGGGCAACGCCGAGCGACGACGTGATCAGCGACATCCTCGCTCCGACAATCGACGGCGAGCAGTTGAGCGAGCGGGAGTTCAAGAACTTCTTCGTGCTGCTCGTCAGCGCCGGCAACGACACCACCCGCTACACGATGGCGGCGGGCATGAAGGCGTTGATCGAACACCCCGAGCAAATGGCCGAGCTACGCGATTCGATCGGAAAGGACACGGCGGTCATGGACCGCGCCGTGGAGGAGATCCTGCGGTGGGCCACGGTCACCATGCACTTCCGTCGCACCGCGACCCGCGACGTCGAGCTGCGCGGCAAGCAGATCAAGCGCGGCGACAAGGTGGTGATCTGGTTTGTTTCGGCCGACTACGACGGCACCCAGTTCCCCGAGCCGTATCACTTCGACATCCACCGCAGCCCGAACGATCACGTCGCGTTCGGGCGGATGAGCCCGCACCTGTGCCTTGGCGCTCAGCTGGCGCGGATGGAGCTCAAGGTGGTGTTCGAAGAGCTGCTCCCCAAGCTGAGCGACGCGCAGCTCGCGGGACCGATCGATAGATTGCGATCCAACTTCATCAGCGGCATGAAGCGCCTGCCGATCACGGTCGCGCGGTAACCAATACGCCGGCGAACCGTTGATAGTTTGATCTTTGATCAAGGATGTGCAGGAGTACACGATGGATTTCGGGATCGACGTCGAGTTCATGAGCATCCAGGCAGAGGTCCGTCGGCTCTGCGACCGCTACGGCAACGAGTACTGGCGCAGCCTCGAGCCCGACACCTACCCGGAAGCGTTCGTCGACGAGCTCACCCGCCAGGGTTGGCTCGGCGCGCTGATCCCAGAGGAGTACGGCGGGGGCGGGCTCTCACTGGCCGGGGCGTGCGTGATCCTCGAGGAGATCGCTGCGTCGGGCGGTAACCCGTCCGCCTGCCACGCACAGATGTACATCATGGGCACGCTGTTGCGTCATGGCACCGACGAGCAGAAACGCCGGTACCTGCCGGCGATTGCATCGGGTGATCTTCGCCTGCAGGCGTTCGGGGTGACCGAGCCGGTCGCTGGATCGGAGACGGCGCGGATTCGAACCAAGGCCGATCGGGTGGATGCCGGCTGGCTGATCAACGGCCAGAAGATCTGGACATCACGCGCCCTGTACTCCGATTTGATGATCGTGCTCGCGCGCACCACCGCCTACGACGACGTCGCCAAGAAGACCGATGGCATGTCGGTGTTCCTGGTCGATCTGCGCCAGGCGACGGGAATCACCATTCGCCCGATCGCGACGATGATGAATCACAGCACGACCGAGGTGTTCTTCGACGATGTCCTGGTTCCTGCCGATGCGCTCATCGGCGTGGAGGGCATGGGCTTTCGCCACATCCTCGACGGGATGAACGCCGAGCGAATCCTCATCGCCTCGGAGTGCATCGGCGATGGCCGGTTCTTCCTCGACAAGGCCGTCGATTATGCCAACGGCCGCCAGGTGTTCGGCCGGCCGATCGGGGCCAACCAGGGCGTTCAGTTCCCCCTCGCCCGGGCCTACGCTTCGCTCAGCGCGGCAGATCTGATGCGCAAGAACGCGGCGGCGTTGTTCGATGCCGGCAAGCCGTGCGGGACCGAGGCAAACCTGTCCAAGTTTCTTGCCTCCGAAGCATCGTGGGCCGCAGCCAACGCCTGCATCGACACCCACGGCGGGTTCGGGTTCGCTGCCGAGTACGACGTCGAACGAAAGTTCCGCGAGACGCGCCTGTACCAAGTTGCGCCGATCAACAACAATCTTGTGCTCGCCTACGTGGGTCAGAACGTGCTCGGGCTACCGCGCAGTTACTGAACTTCGGTCTCGGTGCGCCAGTCCGAACGTGGCGCTGGGCACCGGCCGGCGGTCGCCTCGGGGGCTGTGCGGCGGTAGATCATGAACGTTCGCCGGTACTCGACGACGGTGTCGCCGTGCTGGTTGAGGCCGCGGGTGCGGATGTCGACGATGCCGACCGATGGATTCGATGACGATGCTCGCAGCGCGCGGACCTCCGATTCGGCCCACAGCGTGTCGCCGACGAAGACCGGATTGGGTAGGGAGATGTCGGTCCACGCCAGGTTGGCGGTGGCGTTCTCGCTGGTGTCACACACCGACAGTCCCGTCACGAGCGACAGTGTGAAGCAACTGTTCACCAGGGGCTTGGCGAAGCGGGTCGCCGCGGCAAACTCGGCGTTGAAGTGGACTTGGTTGGTGTTCATCGTGATCGTGGTGAACCATACGTTGTCGGCTTCGGTGATCGTGCGGCCGAGCCTGCTACGGAACACGTCACCCACATCAAGATCCTCGAAGAATCGCCCGGTCCACTCCTTCGGCATCGTGGGGTAAGGGGGTTCGCTCATGGCGGTGTTTCCTCTCGTCGTGGAACCGACTGCCCTTGTAGCGCGCGCCCCGGTGGCCGTCTCTGATCATCGATCTACACTACGCACGATGCGCGCTCCGGTCCCCCGTGTCATTGCGCCACCGGTGCCCCGGCTACCCGGATGCCCTCCGCAAACACGTTTGCGTGAGCGATCAGGCCGACTGTCAGTTTGCGCGCTCACGCAAACCTGGTTCGGTGCTCGGTAATGGCGCGGTCGCTGCTGTACGTGCCGGGCGACCGGGCCGATCGAGTTGCCAAGGCGTTCGCCTCGGCCGCCGACGCCGTGATCGTGGATCTCGAGGATTCGGTCAAGCCCGACAGCAAGCCGCACGCCCGCCAGGTCGCCCGCGACACTGCCCGCGATGTCGGTGCGGCTCGAACCGGTGCGGGTCGAACCGGTGCGGCGGAGCTGTGGGTGCGGATCAACAGCGGTGACGACGGACGCGCCGATCTCGATGCGCTCGCCGCGGCCGGTCTGGACAGTATGAGCGCGTTCGCCCACATCGACGGGATCGTGGTCGCGAAGTGCGAATCCACCGGGTGGCTCGATCACATCGCCGCGGTCATCGCCGGGTGCCTATTGACCGCACCCGGGCGACACGCCGCTGTCGCACTGGCACCGCTGATCGAATCAGCCAAAGGGCTACGTTCGATCGACTCGATCGCCGCTCACCCATCCGTGGCGCTGCTGCATCTCGGCGAGGTCGATCTCGTCGCCGATCTCGGATTGCGTTTGCCCGGCGGGCAGCGCGTGCTCGACACCGTACGGGTCGCACTCGTGGTCTCCTCGGCGGGCGCCGGTCTGGCCGGCCCCGTCGGCGGGGTGCGCCTGCAGATCGACGACCTCGACGATCTGGCCTCCACCTCACGTGCTCTGGCCGATTGCGGATTCGGTGGTCGGGCCGTCATCCACCCATCGCACTGCCCCGGCGTCAACGAGGCGTTCTCGCCATCAGATGCCGAACGTTCGTGGGCGCTCGACGTGATGACTCGTCTCGCCGCTGCCGATGACGGAGCCATTCGCTCCGCCGACGGGTCGATGCTCGACGAAGCCGTTGCCCGCCGCGCACGCGCCATCCTCGCCCGACCCCACTGAACCCCTCAGCCGGTTGGGTTCACCTTTGCGTGAGGGATCTGGCCGACTGTCGGTTTGCGCGCTCACGCAAACGTCAGGTTCGGGTTGCGGCCGTGCCGGTCAGTGGAAGGGCTGTCAGTGGAAGGGCTGTCAGTAGAAAGGAAGGTACTCGACGAGTTCCCAGTCGGTGATCGCCTCAACGGTCCACTCGGCGTTGGCCGCTTCATAGCGGGCCAACTCGTCACGGCGGATGGCGACGAAGACGCGCACAAGATCAGGCCCCATCGCCTCGCACAGCACCGTGTCGGCCTCGAACGCATCGAGAGCTTCGCCGAGCGTATGCGGGGTGTGCCGGTCGGTGTTTGGCTCGGCATCGCCGTCACCCATCTGCGGGGCGCCACAGTCGCGCCCGTCGACCACACCGAGCAGCGCTGCATTGAGCATCACGGCGGCGGCGAGGTAGGGGTTGGCTGAACCGCACGGCATCCGGTTCTCGATGCGCGTTGCCGCCCCACGCTCGCATGGCACCCGGTATGTGCTGCTGCGGTTATCGAGGCCCCAGTTGGCCCAGTAACCGGCGATGATCCCAGGAATCAGCCGCTTGTAGCTGTTCACCAGCGGGGCCGAGAGGGCGGCAAGGCCCTCGTGATGGGCAATGAGTCCGCCAAGGCACTGCCTGGCAAGGCTGGACAAACCATGCTCGCCGGCAGGATCATCGAACACGTTCGGGCCGCCACCAACCGGGTTGAGCGAGAAGTTGACGTGCAGGCCGCTGCCGACGAACTCGGCGATCGGCCGCCCCATGTAAGTGATCGCGTAGCCATTGCGGGCAGCGATCTCACGGGTCATGTCCTTGCAGATGAAGGCGCGGTCGGCCGCATCGAGCGCCGGACCGTACTTCATGTTCAGCTCCATCTGGCCGGGATGGAACTCGCCCATCACACCCTCCAGATCCAGTTCGCACGTTTCGGCTGCGTCGAACAGCTCGAACGTGAGACCGGTGTTGTCACCGCCGAGGCCGACGCCGTACACACGGTGCGACGGGATCTGCAGCGGACCGAACCCGCCCGGCGCGTCGGCATCGGGCTGCATCACGTAGAACTCCATCTCGTAGCCGAGCATCGGTTCGTAGCCGAGGGCTTGCCACGCCTCGACCGCTCGCTTCAGCGCCGTGCGCGGGGCGAGCACGAGCGGTTCCTCGTTGTACTCGAGGTCGGCGATCATGACGTCGGTATCGACCTCCCAACCGGGTCGACGCGTCTCGATCAGTGGCACTGTTGCCATGTCGGCGTACCCGACATCGGCGGCGTACCCGTGCAGAGGCAAGATCTCGCGGTTGATCCCCATTGTCAAGGTGGTCACGGCATGGTGTCCGTGCTCGTGGATCCGTCGTTCCGGGATGTATCGGCCATGAGAAAGGCCGTTGAGATCGCTCCACATCACTCGCACGCGTCGGTTGCCCATGCGGGCGAAAGCTAGCAGGCGAGTTCGAGCCTCAGCTGCGAACCAGCTCGTCGATGAAGTAGCGGAACAGCACGTGGTCGCCCTCGGCAGCGATCTTTTCGGGGTGCCACTGCACGGCGAGCACACGAGCGTGGGCGTCGTCGGGTTCGATCGCTTCGATGGTGCCGTCGGGTGCCCACGCCACCGCCCGGAAGCCTGGGGCGATGGTCTCGATCGACTGGTGATGGATGCTGTTGACCACTCGCTCGTGCTCGCCATAGGCCTGGGCGAGGCGCGAATCAGCGGCAAGTGTGATCGGGTGCCGTTCGTTCATCACGTCGGTCGGGACGCTGCTGATCGGACGATGTACCCCGTCGTCGGAGGTGGAGTCCTGGTGCAGGGTCCCGCCCATGGCGACGTTCAGCGCCTGGTATCCACGACAGATCGCGAACAGCGGGATGCCGAGCTCCATCGCCGCAGAGGAGAATGCGAGATCGCTGTCGTCGGCGGATTCAACGACGCCTTTGGAACGGCCCTCATCGGGTCGGCCGTAGCGCTTCGGGTTGATGTCGTCGCCGCCGACCATGACGAGCCCGTCGAAGCCCTCGAGCACTCGCACCGCGTCGTCGGGGTGGTGGTGTGGCAACAGCAGCGGAAGGCCGCCGGCATCCATCAC
This sequence comes from Acidimicrobiaceae bacterium, assembly GCA_031404435.1. Taxonomy (GTDB): domain Bacteria; phylum Actinomycetota; class Acidimicrobiia; order Acidimicrobiales; family Ilumatobacteraceae; genus VFMC01. Next base: position 16,137 of record JANNHO010000442.1, read on the forward strand.
GGCCTGCGGGTACTCGGTGCCGAGGGTGTACAGATCGGTCCGCTCGGAGACGAACGTCGGCATCGTTCGCCGCCAGGTGCTCATTGCGATGCGTGGCTTGGTCACGAGGCCGAGGCTACAACTCGCGACTGCTGGCAGAATTGGGGGAACTTACGTGACTACATCGAGGCGGGTGGGACCGCGAAACTCGAACCCCTGGATCTGTGGTTCCTCGGCAAGCGCCAGCGATGGCAGCCGCGCGAACAGCCGTTGCACGGCGACGCGTACGGTGGCCCGGCCGAGCCATGCGCCGAGACATACATGTGCGCCCGCGGCGAACGCGAGATGCGGTCCTTCCCTGCGGTGGATGTCATAACGATCCGGGTCGCTCCAGCGGCGTTCATCGCGGTTGGCCGAGCTGAGCACCGCTGCTACGAGTGCGCCCTTCGGAATCGTGGTGCCGCACACCTCGACATCGGCCGTCGTCTGTCGGGTAGAGGTGGCAACGGGCGAGATCCACCGGAACAGCTCTTCGCATGCAGGTCGCCACAACACCTCGTCGGCGGAACACGCGGCGAGCGCGTCCGTATGCGTGAGCAGTGCCCAGGTGACGAGGGCGATGCCGTCGCGCGGCTCGTTGATCCCGCCGGACATACACAGCCGGACGTTGTTGACGATCTCGTCGGCGCTGAGGCCGGTGTGTGTGAGCCGGGGGACGACGCTGCGCAGGATTGAGGCGCCTGACGCTTCGTTGGCTGAGGCAGCCACCGCGGCAAGCGCTGGATCCATCGCAAAGTTGGCCAGCCCCGTGCACACGCCCCGCGTCCACTCGCCGATCTGCTGCCAGGTTTCGTCGTGCCAGCCAATCGCGTCCTGCAGGGCGCGCACGGCGAGCGGCTCCGCGTACGCGGTCATCAAGTCGGTGCCTGCAGGATCGAACCGGTCGATCAGGTCGTCGCAGATCACGGGGAGCCGATCGGCTACCCAGCCCCCAGTAGCGGTCGGGTTGAAGATCGGCTGCAACGCGTCCTTCAGCCGCCGGTGGTCTGCGCCGTCACTGCCGAGCATGTTGACGCCAAGCACCGAGTTCAGCCAGCTCGGCTCGGTGGCCGAGGTGAACGACCCGGGTGTGTGGTGGACCATTTCCACGTCATCCCAGCGGGTGATCAGCCACAGGTCGAGCGCTGGCACGTACGAGACAGGCTCGTCAGCGCGCAGCCTGGCCAGCATCGGGTACGGGTCGCGCTCGAGCTCTGCCATCGTGATGCTGCTGCCGATGGTCGCCACGGCGCGAATCGTAGGCCGCGGTGGCGGTACCGTTTGAGCGATGCGTGCCTTGATCGTGCAACACGAACACGATGGCCCCGGCGCCGGGGTCGTCGAACACCTCGGCCGTCGCGGCTACGACCTCGATGTGCTGCAGGTGATGAGCGCTGGCTCGACGCACAGCGCGGTCGAGTTCCCCGACCCCGGCGACTACGACGTGATCGTCCCGTTGGGTTCGGTTCACGGCGTGTACGACGTCGACGTCATCGGCAGCTGGGTCCATCGCGAGATCGCCATGTTGGCCGATGCGCACGCTCGCGACGTCCCGGTCTTCGGGATCTGCTTCGGCGCTCAGGCGATCACGACGGCGCTCGGCGGGAGGGTGGAGAAGTCGCCGCAGTGGGAGATCGGCTGGTACCGCTACGAAACCCCGGCGGCGAGCCCGGTTCCGGCCGGACCATGGTTCACCTGGCACGGCGACCGTTGCCTGCTTCCCGGCGGGGTCACCGAACTGGCCCGTACCGAACTGTGCCCGCAGGCGTTCCGTTCCGGGCGCACCGTCGGTGTGCAGTTCCACCCTGAGGTCGATCGGGACGTGGTCATCGGCTGGGTGACCAAGTGCCCGCCCGAGTACTTCGCCGAGCGCGGGGTGTCGCCCGATGACCTGATCGCAGGCTTTGACGAACATGGCGAGGTCGCCGCGAAGCAGGCCACCGAGTTGTTCGACTGGTTCCTCGACGAGGTGGCCCGCTGATCTCCAGACCGGCGGTGTCTCGTCCCGACTCGGTGCCGGGTCTCGACATCGTGTCCCACGATGTCTACGAACGAGGAGTGCCCCACGCCGCCTACGACCGCTTCCGTACCGAGGCGCCGGTGGCATGGGTGAACGAGGGCGTGCACAACGGCCACGATGGCGGCGGCTTCTGGTCGCTCACCCGCTGGGCCGACGTCGTGGCCGTGCATAAAGACTGGCGCACGTTCTCCAGTGAGGTCGGCGGGACCGAGATCGAAGAGCTCGCCCCGGACGCGATCGCTGCCCGCCAGACGATGCTCGAGACCGACCCACCCCGCCACACCAAGCTTCGGCAGATGGTCAATCCGGCGTTCGCGCGGGCAACCGTCGAGCGGTATGCGGCCACGGCCGAGGCGCTTGTCGAATCGCTCGTCAACGCGGCTCCGTCGGGCGAGTTCGACCTCGTTGCGTCGGTTGCCCGCGAGCTACCGATCCGGATGCTCGTGGAGATCCTCGGAATCCCGGCCGCCGATGCCCCGCAGCTGTTCCGCTGGGCCGACCAGATCGTGTACCACGCCGACCCGGAGTTCTCCGCTGCAGTCATCGACCGCGCCGATACCGATCCCTACCGACTGCTGCCGTTTCGCAGCCCGGTTTCGTTGCAGGTGTTCGAACACATCGAGCGCCTCGCCGCAATACGCCGGCGCAATCCGGCTGCCGACGTGATCACGGTGCTCGCCGACGCGTCCGTCGATGGTGTGCCGCTCACCGAACGCGAGCGCGGCACGTTCCTGCTGCTTTTGTTGATCGCCGGCAACGAGACCACCCGCCATGCACTCACCCAGGCTGCGCTTGCGTTTGCGCACCACCCCGGCCAGCTCGAGCGGCTACGCATCGAGCCGGTGCTGATCGATTCCGCGGTGGAGGAGGTGCTGCGCTGGTCGTGCCCGCAGATCCACTTTCGTCGCACAGCCACCGTCGACACGATGATCGGTGATCAACCGGTTGCCGCCGGAGACAAAGTGGTCACCTGGTACATCGCTGCCAACTTCGATCCCGAGGTGTTCGAGCACCCCCACCGCTTCGACATCGGCCGCTCGCCGAACCGGCACGTCACCTTCGGCGGCGGCGGGCCGCACCTGTGCCTCGGTCAGTGGATCGCCAGGCTTGAAGTGCGCGTGTTCCTCGAAGCGCTGGTGCGCAACATCGAGCGGGTCGAATTGGTCGGCGAGGTCGAACGGGTGCGCTCGAACTTCATCAACGGCATCAAGCGCTGCCCCGTGACCTTCACCCGCTGACAACGTGGCACCCCCGAACCCCAGCCGAACCCCCAGCCGAACCCCAGCCGAACTTTGTCGGTCTCGACTCCCTCAGCATGTTGACACCGACAAAGTTTGCACGGGCCAGCGGATCAGCCCGTCGTCGGATCAGCCGGGGCGGCGGTCGGTCCAGGCGGTGGTTCCCCAAGTAACGGCGAGCAGGGTCGTGTCGTCGTTGGGCATCGCTCCGTGCCAGTGCGGTTCGTCCGCCGGGCACACCACCAGCGCACCGACGGCCAACTCGACCTCACCGTCGGCTTCGGTGCCAACTCGGGCTGCGCCGCTCACGACATACAGTTGCTGGCCCCCGGGGTGCGAGTGCCAGAACGTGACCGCGCCGTGGTGGAAGTGGACGAGTGCCGTGTCGGGTTGCGCGGTGCCAGGGCCGGCCGAGTAGAGCATCTCCAACTCGACGGTTCCGGTGAAGCGGCCGCCGTAGGAGACGCTGCGATCGCCCCCGGTGATGACGTTCATACCGCGCCCAGGTGCGCTGGGCTCATCGGACGCGCACCGTGTTGCGCATCGTCCCGATGCCGGACACAGTAGTCTCGATCACGTCGCCGTCCACCAGGAACCGTTGCGGCGAGCGGGCTTCGCCAACTCCGCCGGGAGTACCGGTCCACACCAGGTCGCCCGGGCCGAAAGTCATGAACCGGCTGAGCCACACCACCAGTGCCGGCACGGTGAAGATCAGGTCGCTCGTGTTGGCGTGTTGCATCACCTCGCCGCTGACCACGCCAGTGAGCTCGAGCGCATCTCGGTCGGCGAGCTCGTCTGGGGTCACGAGCACCGGGCCGGTCGGGCCAAACGTGTCGTAGCTCTTGGCGATAGTGAACTGTTTGATCGGTAGGCGGAACTGCTCGCCGCGGTCCGAGATGTCCTGCCCGCACATCACCCCGGCGATGTAGCTCCACGCGTCGGCTTCGGTCGCGCCATTGCACGTACGACCGAAGGCGATCACCACCTCGGCTTCGAAGTCGATCTCGTGCCGTCCGGCCGGGGCAATCACATCGTCGAATGGGCCGCAGACGCAGTTGTTGGTCTTGCCGAACAGGTGCGGCTCGGTGGGTAGCTCGCGTCCGCTCTCGGCTGCGTGAGTGCGGTAGTTGAGACCCACCCCGAGTCCCTTCGGCGGACGGGGAACAGGCGCGCCCAGCGCGGTCGGGTCGAGTATCGGCCACTCGCCCGGCACCGCGCGCTTGGCGATGGCGCGCAGCGCGGTGTGGTTGGCGAGATCGACGTACACCCCTGGATCGGACGACAGCGCGCCACTGGACGCGCGTTCGATGTCGACCGCGCGATCGGTGCCGCCGTGCGGACCAGTCGGGTCGGAGCTGCCGGCAACCACGAGGGTGGCCCGACCATGAATATTGGCGAATCGCATTCCTGGTGCTTAGCGCGTGAACGGGCCGTCGAACCAGACGTGCACCTGGCCGGTGCCCGCCGAGGATTCGTAGTCGGAGAACCGTTCGCCCGTTGCCGTGCACGATGATCCGCCGAGCGCGCCGACCATCATCAAGTAGTGGGCGAAGAAACCCTCCGGCGAGTGGGTGCGGTACTCGGGCCACTCGTCGATCACCGTGGCATGGTCGCCTGCCTCCAGGAGCGCGATGACGCGCTCGTCGGCGGAGCGTGCCTCGGGCGTGCGAATGTGCTCCGGGCTGGCAGCTTCGTGCAGCGCGAACTCGCGCATCGGCCAGAAGCGGTGGGACAACCCGCCAGACGCCAGCAGCACGACGCGCCGATCGACAGCAGCGACGGCCTGTGCCAAGAGTTCGCCGGCGAGCAACCAATCGTCGGGGGTGCCGGTCTGACACACGCCCATGCTCACCCACGCCTCGTCGCGCTGCAGGAATGGCAACAGGTTGATGGTGGGGTAGTGCGGCAGGAGGTACGGGTCGGCGCAGGCGAGCACGCGGGTGTCGGTGCGCCCAGCTCCTGCGGCGGCGAACGCGTGCGCCAGCTCCGGGTCGCCGCGCATCGAGTACGGCATCTGGCACATGCCGCGCGGCAGTTCGTCGCTGGTGAAGATGCCCGAGCGCTGGTCGTGGGCGGTGATGATGTGTTCGACCGTGGAGAACCAGTGTGTGTCGAAGACCACCACGGTGTCCGCATCGAGCGCATCGAAACGTTCGCGGCGCAGCCGGTGCAGGCCATCGACGAGTGTGGTGCCCGCGTCGCCGTAAAGCTCGTGTTGCACGTCGGCGCTCAACACGATGGGGGGGATGTGCGACACGATCCCCGCGCCAACGATCTCTCCCACTGTCGATCTCCTCTGCGTAGATGTCCGCACAGGACCGTACCGGATGCCCTGCATCCCGGGCCTGGTGTGGCCTGGCGACCGTGACGACAGCGGCCTCCCTCAGCCCCAGATGCACGAGATCGGAAGCGCGGCGATCCGGTCGTCGATCCGAATGACCCGCGGCCCGGTGTGGAACACGATACCGGCGATGAAGTCATCTCCGAGCTGATCACGCAGCCAGACGAGGTGGCGAGCGTCTGCGGCCTTCGGTGCACTCGTTGCCTTCACCTCGATGGCGACCACTTTGCCGCCCGGGTATTCGGCGAGGATGTCGATCTCGTGAGCGCCGCCTTCTTGGCGAAGGTGATGCAAACGCGGCTGCCACCGGGCCACCTCGATCTCGGGACGAAGTTGGCTGACCACGAACGAGTCGAGCAACCTGCCGAGGATGTCCCCGTTGCGCAACGCGCCTCGTTCGTCGACGCCGAGCAACGTGCCGAGCAACGCCGGTTCGGTTAGGTACCGCTTTGGAGATCGGGTCAGCCGGTTCAGGCGGTTGGAATGCCACGCCGGGATCTGTTCGGTGACGAACAACAGCTCGAGCAACCCGTCGTAGGCCACGCCCGTGACGCGGGTTGTGCCGGCCGTGTCGTAGATGGTTTTGTGCTCGGTGACCCCGGCGGTGTTGGCTGCAACGGCTGTCAGGTAGCGGCGCAGCTTGGTGGGATCGCGATCTTGATCGTGCAACGCCGCGTCGCGCAGCACGAGTTGGTCGACGTACGAACCCAGCCAGCGCCGGCGCAACGAAGCCGATGGCTGCAGCGCGATCTGCGGGTACGAGCCGCGCAGGGCCAGTTCCACGTACCCGCGCAGGTCGACCGGATCGCCGGATGGATGAAGGTCTTCCAGCCCGAGTTCGGCCACGCGGTCGAACAGCGACGCGGCTGCTACGTCGCCGGTGAGTTCGCGCTCGGTCAGGCCCCACTGGGCGACGCGCACCACGCGACCGGTGGCCGACCACGATTCGGTAAGCATCTCGGCGCGAACTGAACCAGTCAGCAGGAACCGACCAGCACCATCGTGATCATCGACGGCCCGCTTCACCGCGCCGAGCACATCGGGAACGGCCTGCCACTCATCGAGCAGGACCGGCGGGTCCAAGCTGGCAAGCACGCCATCGGGATCGGCCCGGAATGGTGCGGCTTCAAGTTCACGGTCGAGGCGCACCATGGTTCGGGCGAGCCGTCGCGCGGTCGTGGTCTTCCCACTCGCACGAGGACCAGTGAGCACGACGGCCGGGAGCCCACTCAACAGCTCGACCAGATATTGGTCCAGGAGGCGCGGCGTGTACGTGGCGATTCTAGCACGCTATCGTTTTCACGGGGCGTTGGATATCGCTTTCAGGGGAAGGTGACTATCGTTTTCACGTGACTGCTGTTGGGTGTGATTGTGGATGCGACACTCCGGTGCCGACAACAACGTTGTGGCCACCGTGACACACGCGGCGCGCCCGACAAAGGGTGCGCGGCCGACGCTGTTGGGCTTGCTAACGTTTCGATTACGCGTGCCTGTGCAGCTTGCGGCCCGGGTCGGGTCGTGGTTCGCGGCATTCCGCGATCACGCTTGGCGTTGTCGATCGCGCCCGGTAGCATCGTTCCTCGGCCCTGTCGAGCATGCGCGTGCGCGGCGTGACGGGAGCCCAGTTCTAGCCGCCGCAATACCGCCATGCAAGGAGTTTCCCCTGGCCAAGCAGAAAGATGACGCCATCGTGCTGGAAGGCACGATCCTCGAGTCGCTCCCGAACGCAATGTTCCGGGTCGAACTCGAAAACAGCCACAAGGTGCTGGCGCACATCTCGGGCAAGATGCGGATGCACTACATCCGGATCCTGCCTGGCGACAAGGTCCAAGTCGAGCTCACCCCGTACGACCTCACCCGGGGCCGTATCACGTACCGCTACAAGTAGAACGACAGTCGTCGTCCTGCGCCCCGTCTGAACCACGTGTTCTGCAACACCTGAAAGAAGCAACGGTCAACATGAAGGTCCGTCCGAGCGTGAAGAAAATTTGCGAGAAGTGCAAGGTCATCCGCCGACACGGATGCGTCCGAGTGATCTGCGAAAACCCGCGTCACAAGCAGCGGCAAGGCTGAGGAAGAAGCTATGGCACGAATTTCCGGCGTCGACATCCCCCGCGAGAAGCGGTTGGAGATCGCCCTCACCTACATCTTCGGTATCGGCAAGCCGACCGCCCAGAAGATCTGCGCCGACACTGAGCTCGACCCCAATCAGCGGGTTCGCAACCTCACCGAGGACGAGGTCAACAAGATCCGCGCATGGGTTGAAGCCAACCTCACCGTCGAAGGTGACCTGCGCCGCGAAGTTGCCCAAGACATCAAGCGCAAGATCGAGATCGGTTGCCTGCAAGGCATCCGCCATCGCAAGGGTCTGCCCGTTCGTGGCCAGCGCACCCACACCAACGCCCGTACCCGCAAAGGCCCGAAGCGGACCGTTGCCAACAAGAAGAAGGCAGTGAGGAAGTAGCGATGGCAAAGCCGAAGCCAGGTGGGCGTCGCCCCCGCAAACGCGAACGCAAGAACGTCACCAACGGAATCGTTCACATCAAGAGCTCGTTCAACAACACCATCGTGTCGATCACTGACATGCAGGGCAACGTCATTTCGTGGGCCTCGTCCGGTGGGGTCGGCTTCAAGGGTTCACGCAAGAGCACCCCGTTCGCCGCGCAGATGGCAGCCGAAAAGGCCGCCCGCGCCGCAATGGAGCACGGTCTCAAGCGCGTCGAAGTCCAGGTGAAGGGACCCGGGTCGGGTCGTGATACCGCAGTGCGCAGCATCCAGAACACGGGCATCGAGGTCTCCTCGATCAAAGATGTCACCCCCGTTCCCCACAATGGTTGCCGCCAGCCCAAGCGGCGGAGGACCTGATCGATCATGGCTCGTTACACCGGCCCCAAGGTGCGCATCTCGCGTCGCCTCGGCACCAACATCTTCGAGAATGAAAAGGGTCGCAAGGCGCTTGAGCGTCGTCCGTTCCCGCCAGGCCAGCACGGTCGCACCCGCCGTCGCAACGCCGGCAGCGAGTACCTCGCCCAGCTGCAGGAAAAGCAAAAGGCCAAGTACATCTACGGTGTGCTCGAGCGCCAGTTCCACCGCACCTACCTCGAGGCCAACAGGTTGCAGGGCCCCACGGGTGAGAACCTATTGCGCCTGCTCGAACAGCGTCTCGACAACATCACGTTCCGCGCCGGTTGGGCCAGTACCCGCCCGCAGGCCCGCCAGTTCGTCAGCCACGGCCTCATCCAGGTGAACGGCAAGCGCGTCAACATCGCGTCGTACCGTGTCCGCAAGGGCGACGTCATCTCCCTCGCGCCCAAGGCGCACGCGATGATCATCATTCAGCACAACATCGATACCCTCGACCGCCGCCTTGTCGGCTGGCTCGAGAGCGGTGAAGGCGGCAAGCAGGTCACCGTGCGTGAACTGCCCGAGCGCGAGCACATCGACGTGCCCGTGCGCGAGTCGCTCATCGTCGAGTTGTACTCGAAGTAGTTCAAACTATCCCAGATTTTTTCGGCCTCCGAGACCGGCCCCCGAGACCCGAACCACGAGAGAAGAAGGCGTCAACACATGCTCGTCATCCAGCGCCCCACCGTCGATTCCATCGGCGACGAGGAGAACAACCGGCAACGGTTTGCGGTCGGCCCGCTCGAGCCGGGGTTTGGCCACACCATTGGCAACTCGCTGCGCCGCGTGCTGCTGTCGAGCATTCCCGGTGCTGCCATCACTGCGGTCCGCTTCGACGACGCACTGCACGAGTTCGACACGATCGCCGGTATCACCGAAGATGTCACCGACATCATCTTGAACATGAAGGACGTGGTGCTCACCAGCACCTCCGACGATGACATCATCGTCCGCCTCGATGTACGTGGCCCGGCCACCATCACCGCAGGCGACATCAAGTGCCCGAGCGAGATCGAGATCTTGAACTCTGACCAGCACATCGCCACGCTGAACTCCAAGGCTCGCCTCGCCGTCGACATCACCGTCGGCCGCGGGCGCGGCTACCTGTCGAGCGACCGTGACAGCCAGAACCGCACCATTGGTGTGGTGCCGATCGACGCGATCTTCTCGCCGGTGCGCCGCGTGACGTTTGTTGTCGAACCGACCCGCGTCGAGCAGAGCACCAACTACGACCGCCTGGTGATGGACATCGAAACCGACGGTTCGATCGCACCGCGTGAGGCCCTCGCCTCCGCTGGGGCGACGCTTCGTTCGCTGGTCGACCTTGTCGCCGGGCTGAGCGACATGCCGCAGGGCCTCGAACTTGGAGAAGTCGCCAACGTTGCCGCCACGTCGCCGGACCTCGACTTGCCGATCGAGGATCTCGATCTGTCCGAGCGTCCGCGCAACTGCCTCAAGCGGGCCCAGATCAACTCGGTCGGCGAACTGCTCACCAAGACCGAGGACGACCTCCTCAACATCACCAACTTCGGGCAGAAGAGCCTCGACGAGGTCAAGCAGAAGCTCGATGAGCGCGGCTTGACCCTGCGCGGCTGATCTCGAGTCACAGAGAGACACCACCATGCCAGCAACACCTCGTAAAGGTCCCAGCTTCGGTAAGAGCCCCGCACACCAGCGGCTGATGATGGCCAACCTGGCCGCATCGCTCTTCGCCGCCGAGGGGATCGTCACCACCGAAGCCAAGGCCAAGGCACTGCGCCCCATCGCCGAAAAGCTGATCACCAAGGCCAAGAAGGCCCAAGATGGCGAGACGTTGCGCGTGCACCGGATCCGCCAGATCGAGGGTTACCTCGGCGACAAGGAGATGACGCACAAGCTCGTCGCCGACGTCGCCCCGCGGTACTCCGATCGCAACGGCGGGTACCTGAGGATCTTGAAGCTCGGCCCGCGCCACGGCGACAACGCCCAGATGGCACGCATCGAACTGGTCTGATCCCCAGTCACAACATGACTGCAGAAGTCGAGCCCGTCGCGATGCGGCGGGCTCGTTTCGTTGTCGCCTACGACGGCCGTGGGTTCCACGGATTTGCCGAACATGCCGACACCCGCACGGTGATGGGTGTGCTGCGCGCCGCGATCGAACGGGTCACCTCGGCTGAGGTGGCGTTGGTCGGTGCTGGACGCACAGACGCCGGCGTGCATGCCTGGGGTCAGGTGATCAGCGGCGACCTGCCGGCATCCATCGACCTCGACCGGCTCGCGCATCGGCTGAACCGAATCTGTGGGCCGGAGGTGGTGGTTCGGACGGCGTCGTGGGCCGACGAGGCCGGCTTCAGCGCGCGCTTCAGCGCGACGTACCGCCACTATCGCTATGACGTGTTGAACGCGCCGACTGCAGTTCCCGCGCTGGTGGGGCGGGTGTGGTACGTCGCCGCTCCGCTAGCGCTGCCGACGCTGCGCCTGGCATGCGATCCGCTGATCGGCGAGCACGACTTCGCCTCGTTTTGCCGCCGGCCGAAGGGGGCTGCCGATCAGCCGCCGGCGTCGTTGCGGAGGCGGGTGATGCTCGCCCAGTGGACTCCGGTTGAGACCGACTACGGGCAGTTGCTCCGCTTCGAGATTCGGGCCAACGCGTTCTGTCATCAGATGGTTCGCTCGATCGTCGGCACGATGATCGACATCGGTCACGGCAGGTTCCACGCCGGCGACATGCGCACGATCATGCTGCAACGCGACCGTGCCGCCGCGGGCCAAGTCGCCCCGCCCGACGGGCTCACCCTCTGGGAAGTCGGCTACTGATGTTCAGCATCAGACAGCACCCTCGTTCTGAGCATTTGGGACGGCAGCCGGACCCGGCGTTGGGGTCAGGTACCGCGCACGGTGAGGAGGAACGGCTCAACGAACGGAGCGATGTTCGGCATGGTCTCGGGGGGGCTCGTGAACGTCGCGATGTACGCGGTGGTGGGGGTGACCATGATGGCTTGCAAGAACGCGAGCTTGGGAAGTCCTGGCAGTGTCGCCGACCACGCCACGAGTTCGACCTGAACGCCATCGACGGCGGAGTCGCGGCGTTGTCCGGCGAGAACGAAGTCCGGAGCCGCTCCCCCGATGGTGGACAGCGCCGCCGTCACATAGGCGTCGATCCCGACGCCGGGAGGGAGCGCCTCGGTGGTGACATTGACGTTGTCGCCCGAGGTTGCCGCTGGCTGGATGAAGAACGTCCGCACGCCATTGGTCGACGTATCCGACCATGCCGGATCGACGGCCATCGTCCAACCCGCAGGGTCGCTCGCGACGACAGATCCGGCCGGCATCGCGATGCTGACGGGAGGCGCCGCGGCAATGGTGGCCGGCGTGGTTGGAGCAACGGTTGCCGGAGTTGTGGGAGCAACGGTGGCGGGAATTGAGGGAGCGGCGGTCGGTACCACTGACGCGGCAACGGTGCCAGCCGTGCCGAGCTCTGTGTCGGCTGGGGTGCTGAGCGCTGTCTGGGCGCTGATCTCCGCACCGGTTGGCGTGTCGTCGGAGTTGATCACTCGCCATCCGACGAGCGCTATAACGACGGCAGCGATGCCTGCGCCGATCAGAATTCGCGGGCGAGCGATGCGTGCGGTGTTCGCGGAACCAGGCTGCGATGCGCCTGCCGCCGATCTGGTCGGACCGGCTGATCGGGTCGCAGACACCTCGGCCGCAGAGGTCGTGGATGACCACGTACTGGTGGCAGGCGATTGGCCGACGGTGCGATCGGCCAATGTCGGCCGGGCCGCGCCGGTCGATGCGCCGTCGAGGACGGCCGGCCGCGACCGAGGAACGTGGACGATCGTGGGCTCGTCGGGTGCTATGGGTTCAGTGGGCGGTGCGGCCGTAACCGGTCGCTGGCCGGGTTTCGGAGGAGGAAGCATCGACATTGCAGGTCACGGTACCAAGCCGACGCCCCTCACGCGGTGACAGCCAGCGCTGACAATCACACTGTGAGTCGACATACGGCGAGAGCTGTTCGGGCTACCGCAGCGTCACGCTGGGCAGTATGACCCGGTCGCCGCACGTGGAGCTTGGCGACCAACGTGGAATTCGTTCGACGCGCGGATGCCGGTTTCAGCGCACAGGCCGTATCATTTCACGGTTCCCCGGCGCTCTCGCGCCCGGTGTCGAAGGATCTGAGATGCGTACGTACACACCGAAAGCAAGCGAAATTACCCGCGCCTGGCACGTTGTCGATGCCGAAGGCCTGGTACTCGGCCGACTGTGCACCGAAGTGGCGCGTGTGCTGCGCGGCAAGCACAAGCCGATCTTCGCCCCACACATCGATACTGGTGATCATGTGGTGATCATCAACGCCGACAAAGTCGTGCTCACCAGCGGCAAGGCCGACACCGAGATGGTTCACCGCTACAGCGGGTACCCCGGCGGCCTCAAGAGCGAGACCTATGGCAGCCTGCTCGGTCGCAAACCGGCCGATGCCGTTCGTCTCAGCGTTCGTGGCATGTTGCCGAAGGGCCCTCTGGGTCGCCAGCAGATCAAGAAGCTGAAGGTCTATGCCGGTGGCGAGCACCCGCATGCCTCGCAGAACCCCGTCGTACTCGAAATCGCAGCAGCCAAGGCTCGCTGAGGAACTCGGAAAGAGCTGTCACCACCATGGCCACCAAGCCCCTCACCCAGACCACCGGCCGCCGCAAGGAAGCCGTTGCTCGAGCCCGCCTCCGCCCCGGTACCGGCGTTCACACGATCAATGGGCGCCAGTTCGACGCCTACTTCACCACTGCAGTGCAGCGGATGATCGTGTCCGAGGCGCTGCGCGTCACCGAGACCGAAGAGACCTACGACGTCGACGCCACCATTCACGGTGGCGGCACCAGCGGTCAGGCCGGCGCCTTGCGCATGGCGATCGCTCGATCGCTGGTCGAGCTCGACCCCGAGTGTCGGCCGGCACTGAAGAAGGCCGGCCTGCTGACGCGCGACTCGCGCAAGAAGGAGTCCAAGAAGTACGGACTTGTCAAGGCCCGCAAGGCCAAGCAGTACACCAAGCGCTGATCCCGTTGCCCGGAACGTCCTCGGGCGTGGACTCGACAACGCGATGAAGTTCGGCACCGATGGTGTTCGCGGTCGTTTCGGCGACGACGTGACGCCGCAGTACGTCGCCCGACTGGCCCGCGCCGCGGCGTCGGTGGTAGGCGGCGAAACATGGCTGATCGGCCGTGACACTCGCGAGTCCGGTCCGGTTCTGGAAGCGGCGTTTACGGCTGGTCTGCGGGCTGCCGGTGCCGTCGCCCGTTCGCTCGGAGTCGTCCCCACCCCGATTCTTGCCGCGGAATCGGCCCGCCTCGACGTGCCGGCAGCGATGATCACAGCATCGCACAACCCGTTTCACGACAACGGCGTGAAGATCTTCGCGGCAGGCGGCGTGAAGCTGCCCGACGACATCGAGCGCTCGATCGAAGCTGCACTCGGGGATCGCCCCGCTCCCAACGTGCTGGTCGGCGACGTGCTAGCGAGCGACACGGAGGCGGGTGGAACCAAGGCGGGCGACACGACGGCCGGTGTGACGGCACACGCCGCGTACGGGGAACGTATCCGGTCGCTCTTCCCGGTCGCCGCGCTGGCCGGAATGCGCATCGTCGTCGATGGGGCGAATGGGGCAATGTCGCACATCGCACCCTCACTCGTGGCCGCGCTCGGTGCCGAGGTGTCGGTCATCCACGTGTCGCCGAATGGGCGCAACATCAACGACGGCTGTGGGGCCACTGCACCCGGTTCGCTCGCAGCCGCAGTGGTCGACCGACACGCAGACCTCGGTCTCGCTTTCGATGGGGACGGCGACCGGGTGATCGCGGTCGACCATCTCGGCCGTGTGGTCGACGGCGACCGGCTTCTGGCTTTGGCTGCGCTGCAGTTGCGCAGTGTTGGCCAACTGGTCGACGACACCGTCGTGGTGACGGTGATGAGCAACCTCGGGTTCATGCGAGCGATGGAACGCGCGGGCATCACCGTCGTCGCCACGGCGGTCGGCGATCGCTACGTGCTGGAAGCGCTCGACGCGAACGGATGGGCGCTCGGTGGCGAACAGAGCGGGCACATCATCTACCGCAAGCTGGCGACCACGGGGGACGGCTTGCTTGCCGGGCTACGCCTTGCGCAGCATGTGCGCGAGAGCGGACAACGACTCGCCGAACTCGCGGACGCAGTGATGACGAGCTACCCGCAGGTGCTGTTGAACGTTCGTGTCGCCGACCGCCATCCGCACGCCGCCGATGAGTTGGCGGCAGAGATCAGTTCCGCGCAGGAATCGCTCGCCGGGGAAGGGCGGATCCTCGTTCGGGCCAGCGGCACCGAACCGCTGATTCGGGTGATGGTCGAGGCCGCAACGGCCGACCTCGCCCGGCAGGTCGCGGAACGACTCGTCGTTGACGTTTCTCGCCGATTCGGCTGATAGGTCGGGGCCGGGGCCCGGATGCTCAAATGAATGTCAGGCGACGAAGAACTGGGCTTCGCCGATGGTGCCGATGTTGGCGTCGAGGTTCGGGTTGCGGAAGTAGAAGCGAACGTGGCGCGTCTCGATGTCCACCGGCAGGGTGAGCCATTCGTTGGCGGACGCAGGGTTGGCTTGGACGGCAACGGTTTGCCAGCGAACGCCGTCGACGGAGACCTGCACGCGGTACGAGTCAGCGGCTTGGGGATCGACAATCGTCCACCGGATCGTGCGGAGCCGGGTGAGTGAACCGAGATCGAAGCTGACCCATCCGCTCCACGGCGCCACCGACATCGACGTCGCCCACGCGGTCGCGGGGTTGCCGTCGATCGGCCGCTTCGAGGAATTGGGCGGCGAGTTCGACGACCGGCGGGTGTCGACCGGTGTCACCTGCGATCCACCCGGGAACTGGCCCGACGGTACGAGCATGGTGACCGGCCCGCTTTCGGGCGCGGGTCTGCCATAGGGGACAAGCGGCAAGCCCGGCACCTGCGCGAGGCCCGCCGCATCGGGCGCAGCCAGGACCCGGATCTCGGCGAGGTAGCCGAGTTGTGGATCGCGACTCGGGTTGCGGAACGTGAACCGGACGAATCGTGCTGTTGTCGCGACGTCAGTACTCATCCATTCCCCCGGGTTGCCGTGGTCGAGTTGGTGCACGAGAACCCAGGTAATGCCATCGACCGAGACGCGGATCGCGGCGTCGTCGGCGGTGCTGGACGCCGACCACATCCATTCGATTCGGCTCAGCGCGACAGCCCGCCCGAGATCGGCAGAGACCCACGTGGTGGTGGGGTGCGCGCCATCTTGCATCTGGGTCGCAAAGAACGTGTCGGGCGAGTGATCGAACGCGGCACCCGCGAGTTGGGAGTTCGTGGTGCTGGCCCAACCGATCGGGGCGACCTCCACCAGTGTTGATCGATCGACGCCGGCGGTCGGCCCGGCGGGGGTGCCGACGCCGATATCTGGCGTTGCCGAGTCGATAGCCGTCGACGACGGCTGATCGGGGTCGAAGGTGTCATCGAGCGCAGGAGCCGGGGCCCGGGGGCTGACCGGCGACGGATGGGTTGGCGACGGTGTCGGTGTCGTAGCCGGTGATGGCGCCGACGGCGAAACCGCTACCGGAGCCGCTGTTGTCAACACTGGTGCTGGCGCCGGTGCCGGCGAGAGGGGCGAGACGGTCGTGGTGAGAACGGGAGAACTGGATCCCGGCGCCGCGTTCGTCGGCGGGGCGTTACTCGACGAGGCGTCGGGCCCGGCGACGGTCGGGGCCGGGCAGGTCGGCTCTCGTTGCAGATCGATGCCACCTGTCGAGCGGTAGGTGAGCCCGTTCTCGTCGGTCCACCGTCGCGAGAACCACGCACCGTGGAAGGCCCGCAGCAGGCCGCGTCGCGCCAGGCCGTCCTGATGGGCTGGCACCGGCAGATCCCACGTGACGGTGTGCTTGCTCAGCGCGGGCACGGTGATCGGGAAGATCACTCGGAGCTCATCGGAGGCCGATGCCCCGAGTCCGGCCTCGGTTGCATCCACCACCACGGGCAGTGCGCTGGTGTTCGTTGCGGAGATGCGGAGCGCGCCCGCGGTGAGGCACACCACCGACAGATCGACGCGCTGCAGTGGTCCTTCGCTCGTTTCGGCCCGGATCCCGGTCGGCACGATCATGATGGCCAGCCCCCCGGCACCGAGGAGCATGGCGACGCGTCTGGATTTGTTCTTCATCACCACCCTGCCGCTGGTCGCCGATCGGACTCTCTGGGTCCTACCGATTTCATCGGCGTCTGCCCACGCGTCCTTGACGCATGAAATCGCCCGCGACCAGAACCCCCCGTGTGGGGGACTCAACGCCGGACGGCTGGCCACCGATAGACGAACGTGCCCATCTTCTTGATGACCGGATTCGTGATCGTGGGCGCGCTCCTCGGTCGGTGGACCCTGGAATCGATTCGGCACCAACGGCTCGTCAACGGGTTGAAGTGGCGCATTCATGTGAACGGGATTCGTGGCAAGTCGACGGTGACGCGGATCATCGCCGGCATGATGCGCGAGGCCGGTTTAGTGGCGATCGCCAAGTCGACCGGAACCGCGGCGGCGGTGATCAACCGGGTTGGCGTGGATGAACCGATTCATCGCCGCGGCCCCGCGACGATCCTCGAACAGATCGAGATCACCCGCAAGTACGTGACACCCGAAGTCGACGCGCTGATCATCGAATGCATGGCCCTCAAGCCCGAATATCAGCTGATCAGTGAGCGGATGATCGTGAGGTCCAACATCGGGGTGCTGACCAACGTTCGCGAGGATCACCAGGACGTCATGGGTGAGACGCTGCCCGAGATCGCCAGATCGCTGCTGTCCACCTGCCCCTGGAACGGCACGCTGGTGACATCCGAACAGAACCAGGAGATCCTCGACATCATGACCGAGGTGGCCGCCGAACGGGGTTCGGTGCTGGTGGTGGCCGACCCGGCGTGCGTGACCGACGACGAGATCGCCAGGTTCGACTACATCGCGTTCAAGGAGAACGTGGCAATTGCGATCGTCATCTCGGAGATGCTCGGCATCGACCGTGAGGTCGCGATGCGTGGTATGGTCCGCGCCGATCCCGACCCAGGGGTACTGCGGATCAAAGAACTGGCCATCGGCGACAAGCACGTCACGTGGGCCAACCTGTTCGCCGTGAACGATCGTGAGTCGATGGTTGCGGCGATGGAGAAGCTCGTGCCGTACATCACCGACGAGACGACATCGGTAGGCATCTTGAACAACCGCTCCGATCGGCAGCGGCGGGCGATGCAGTTCGCCGATGTGGGCGTGCGCGACTTGAGCTTTGACCGGCTGGTCACCTTCGGCGCCTACGAGACCCTCGTCACCGAGCGAATCCTCGAAAACGGCTATCCCCGCGAACGCGTGATCAACCTCGGCGACGAGCATCATCCGTCGCTCGACGAGATCGTCGACCGGATGATCCTGCAGCAGCCGACCTCCCATGTGCTGGTGGTGGGGTTCGTCAACATCCACACCCACCAGGCCGAGCAAATGCTCGAGTACTTCGAGACCGTGGCCGAGCCATGGGTGCAAGTCGGCGCCGATGCATGACTATCTCTTCTCCGTCGAGGTGGTGCGGTTCGCCTTCATCGCCGGAGTCGCCATCTCGATGATGCTGTACGAGCGTCGCCACCTGACGACCGGCTCGATCGTGGTGCCCGGCTACCTGGCGATCTTCTTGATCTTCCCCAGTGTCATCGCGGCAACGCTCGTCAATGCCTTCGTGTCGTACGCCTTCGTCAACAAGTTGCTCCCGCGCTGGGTGCTGCTCTACGGGCGCACCAAGTTCACGGTGCTCGCGGTGGTGTCGATCGCAATCCAGGCGGTGATGCTGAAGCTCTCCCCGTCGGGACCATGGCTGTGGGAGGACGACGTGCCGCTCATCGTTGGTGTTGGCTACGTGATCCCCGCATTGATCGCCCATGACATGGGCCGTCAGGGAATCGTCAAGACGATGAAGTCGATTGCGATGGCTGCGGGCCTCGTCGCGATCCCGATCGTGTTCGCGTTGTTGATCGGCCTGCCGGGCGTCAACGACCTCTCGCCGCTCGAGGGCTTCGGTGAGACGCACCTCGCCGCGAGCTGGGTACCGGTCGCGATCCTGCTGTCAGCGGCAGCCTCATGGGGGGTGGC
>JANNHO010000443.1:0-7887 GCA_031404435.1 Acidimicrobiaceae bacterium
GTCGTCGGCATCGAGGTCGAGGTGCACCCGGTTCTTCACGGTCTTGCCCTCGGGCACCTGAATGAACATGTACGCGACACGCGACGAATCGGCGATGCCGATCGAGGCGAAGAACGGCGATGGCGGCATCGGCTCGGTGTCGATTGGCCGGTTGAGAACAGCTGACCAGAATTGGCTGACGACGCTGGCATCGGCGCAGTCGAATGTGACGGCTTTGTGGACGAGGGTCATGGGAGCTCCTGAGGCGGGGTGATAAGCGGGACGGCCATGACTCGGCGATCGGCCAGGCGATCTCCGTACGCAAGTCGCTGTCGGGAAGCGTGGAGTGAGCCCCTCGTTGCGGAGAAGACTCGCCGACAGGCATCGTGGTCACGATTGGCAGCGGCAACGAACGGTCCCGTGTCAACGATCAAGGCGCGCCGAATCCCTGACGATCGAGAAACTCGTCGGCGTCCCGTCCGCTAACGGCGTGAGATGCGAACGATCCGATGAACTCAAAGGGGTCGACCTCACTGGCTTCGCTGAGCAGTCGTTCTGCGAGCGCCGACGGCTCAATGACCTCGCGCTCCGCACGTTGCGCGAGACGCTGAGCAGCGTCGTCGTCGAGTTCCACCACCAAACGAGTCACGTAGATCAGCCTACGACATGCTGCCCGGGTGCCGTCGCGCCAACAAGGGGTCCGGAGATGCGCTGCGCGCTGGCGACTTGGTGCTCTGTATTCCTCTGGAGAAGTTGTGACGTTTTCTCCCCCAGCCATCCCGACCGCCGGTTCCGATCTGGTCAGGCGATCGATCGCCAGGGTTCACGGGCGGCGTGCGACAGTCGATGTGCTCCTGAGCGACTCGGACCTGAGGTGCTCTATCTCCGGCCGGCTCGCACGGCGAACTCTCCCACGACGTCGTCCGGTCCTTCGACGAGGGAGGTGACCTCCGCTGCACTGTGGCCGAGCGTGAGGATGTCGGCGGCTTGCTGGCGAGAGCCGAGATCGATCGGCCCGATCGCCCACTGTGAGCCCGAGTCGTCTGAGGGGCCGGCTCCATCGCCAGTCGGTGCACCGGCGACCGTTGCGATGATGGCGTGGCCGACCTCCAGAAACGGTGAGTCGGCCAACGATCCGAGCCCGAGCGCACGACGGATCTGCGAGTGATGAGCCCAACGCTCGAGGTACTCGCGGGCGATCGCGTGCCAGAACGGCGACGAGTCCCCGAATGCGACACCGAACAGCGGCACAGGCTCGCCGGGAGCGTTCGAGTCGATGTCGCAGTAGTAGCGATGAGTCCACTCACCGGCGAGGTCGAGCAGCTGAAGTAGCAGCGGCGCGCTGAGGAAGTGGGCGGCCTCGACCCATTGATCGTTGAACCCGTCGAGCAGCGCACGGAAGTCGGCACCCGGCATTCGTTCCGCCATCAGGACGAGCCCCTGCACGGCACGATCACGCTGACGGCTGAGCAGACTCAGATCGTCACCGAGGATGTGGGTCGCGATCCCCTTCACCGAGTACGCCGGGCACTCGGTCGGCAACGCCCACTGCGCATCGTCAAGGCTGGCGAGCAGCTCGATCAGACAAGCCCGTTCTGTCAGGTACACACCGAGCACGGTCGAGATGGTGGTGTCGTCGATCCTCGGCATCCCACCATTGTCGCAGACCACACGAACGAGGTCCCCCATAACAGCGGGTCCAGGGAGCGACGTCGCCGAAGGCCTCCCTTGGCCGACCACACTCCGTAGTGGCCGTCATTGGGCACCCACTGGCTGCGAGCGGGCAGTTTCAGATGGCCACCCACACCCGAATCCGAAAGCTTCTGTGCAGTCGTCGACGTCATCGAACGATGAGCACACCGATCGCACATGCGATTCTCGTCTGAGGAACTCATCATCGGATAACGCGGCTCGGTTGGCATTGGCCCCGTCGGACCGCCGACGAGGGTACGCTCACCAACATGGCACAGAAGGTCTGGACTGCAGCGGAGCTTGAGCAGCTCTCGCCAGCTGGACAGGATGCGATCTTCACTGCCGGGATCGTTCGTGAACTGGCTGATGTGCCGTCGGAGTTCCTCGCTCGGGGTGCGTGCGCGTCTCGAAGACCACATCGCCGGCACCGAGTCGCCGGCTCAGTGACGACCGAGCGGCGGGCTGTTCGAGCTACCGCGAGGTTCTTCGAGGACCTGGATCGCCAGCTCAGTGCTGAACGTGGTCCCGATGGCCAGCCTTCGACGAACGACTTTCAGGTGTTCGACCTGTTTCGCATCGTCGAGACCTTCGATCCGCTGGTTTGGCCTGAAGACGCCGAGGCGGCAATCGACTTCCTGACATCGAACGAGTGGCCCTTCCACGGGTCGCACGACGGTGTCGAAGCGACGGTAGAGGTCGGCGAACGCGTCCTGGACGAGATCCTCCGCGGATGCGTTCGACCCCGTCGTCAGACGCGCGATGTCGACCAGCGACCGATAGCAGTCCTTGTAAAGGTCGATGAACGATCGCATCCCGACCGCTTCACTCGATGGCGCCGGGTGGGTTGCAGGCTCGAGTGATGAGGTCACATCTGTATAGGCGTGGCAGACCCCCGGTTGGTTCTACCACAACTCAAATATCATCTCACGCGTTCAGCGTGCCGTTCGGGCAACCCGGTGGTGGGTCGCGATTTTCCGGTGATCTAGAACTGCCCAGCTCTGGCTGGCCGTGTGTCTCGCGCCAGCGCATAGCGCTCCGTCACCGGCGACCACAGCGCACGCGAGCATCTCCACAACTACTCACAGAGCCGGCCATGTGTCGCGGTCCTCAATGTTGCTGGACCGACGCAGAGCGTGTGCAGAACTGCCGATCCGCTCGCTGTGATCACGCTGGACAACGTCGCCCGCTTCGGGCACTAGGCACGCCTTGACGGAGCAATCATTAGTGCGCCTTTGTTGCAGCAGTGGACACGTGGGGGGAAGGCCGCTCCGTCGAGCTTCGCATGACTGTCTTCGATGCGAATGGAGGCGTCATCAACTCACTGACCGAGACTCGAACGATGGACCCCTCGGGATGCGCCTGCGGGGTTCTGTTCTACGGCTGGAAGAACGGTCGGCTGCACCGAACGAACCGAGCCGCCCGAATTGCCGCTGCCCGCTGGACAAAGGCATCTACTTCGGGCAGTCTGCGCTGATGAGCAATCCCACTCACGCAACCTTGGCGACGTTTCGAAATGGATCTCGCACGCGAGGCCGAGCAACGAGAGGGACTGACTCGGATGATCGTGCCCGGCGTGCGCTCGTCTCCCGGTTTCGTGACGGGTTGTTGGACGTTGGCCCGTGCGACCGGCGAGAGCGTGGTCATGATTACGTTCGACTCGATCGAAGCCGCTGAGGCACTCGCGGCCAACGTGCGAGCAAATGCTCCGCATCAAATGGCCGTGGGCATCGAGTTGATCTCGATACGGGTCGTCGAGGTGTCGGCTAGCGCTTAGCTGCCGCTCGGCGCTACCTCGCTTACGGGTTGAGAGTGTGGCGCGTCAGTGGTGGCGTGATGCGGCTTCGAGCTGTGACCGGTTCAGCTGAGCCGATTGGTCAGATGCCGACATAGCGCAGAGCGCCGCTATGCCCGGCTGCTCGCGACCTCGTCCGTGCGATCACCGCCCGCTGAACGGTGGTGCCCCCTGAGTGCAAACCGACACCAATCTGACACGGTAGTATCACTTCTAGTAGTAAATGATAACAAGGAGGTGTGCTGGTGAACGATCGGATGACCTGGCCGGCCGTCGACTTTGAAGGATACGACTGGCACAGCCGTGATGACCTGCAGGCGTCACGGCAGGCTCGCCTGCTCGCCCGCCAGCCGTACCAGGCGGCGATCCCGGCGGCGATCGCCGATGTGCAGGCCACCATGCCGGCCGCAGTCCTGGCCGCCACCGAGGACGCGAGCACGGAAATCGCCCGCTTTGACGCCGAGGCCGGGGCGGAGATCGCACCCTTCGCGGCGATGCTGCTTCGTTCGGAATCCGCTGCGTCGTCGAAGATCGAGAACCTGACGGCGTCGGCCCGTGCGATTGCCGAAGCCGAACTCGGCCACGGGAACCGCAACGCAGCTTTGATCGTCGCCAACGAACGGGCGATGAGCGCTGCGATCGCGCTCGCCGACCGGCTCGACGGGTCGGCGATTCTCAACATGCACCACGCGCTCCTGCGCGATAGCGCTCCGGCGATCGCCGGACGGTGGCGTGACCAGCAGGTGTGGATCGGGGGTGGCGACTACAGCCCGCACGCCGCTCAGTTCATCCCCCCGCACCAGGACCGGGTGCCGGCTGCGATCGACGACCTGATTCGGTTCATCGCCCGGACCGACATTCCCACCCTCGCGCACGCGGCGATCACCCACGCCCAGTTCGAAACGATTCACCCGTTTCCGGATGGCAACGGCCGTGTCGGGCGGGCACTCGTCCACGCCCAGCTGCGCCACGCCCGGCTCACCCGACGCGTCACCGTCCCGGTCTCCGCGGGGCTGCTGACCGACATCGACGCCTACTTCGCCGCGCTCGGCGCATACCGCGACGGCGACCTGGTCCCGATCGTCGAACGGTTCGCCGACGCCACATTCGCTGCGCTCGCCAACGGCCGGCAGCTCGTCGCTGACCTGCACCGTGTCCGTGCCGAGTGGGCACAACGGGTGAAGGCCCGCCGCGACGCGGCCGCGTGGAAGGTCGCCGAGATCGTGGTGCGGCATCCGGTGGTCAACGCGCCGTCGTTGAGCCGTGAGCTGGGCATCCCTCAGACGAACGTGTATCGGGCGCTCCAACCGCTCGTCGATGCTGGTGTGCTCGTCGAGTTCACGAACAACAAACGCGACCGATTGTGGCGCGCCCCGGACGTGCTCGCGGCGCTCGACGCGTTCGCCGCCCGCACCGGCCGCCGCCAGCGGCCCCGCTGACACTCGAACGACTCACCATCAGCCGAAAGGGCCCCGGCTGCACACGACGCTCAGTCGCATGGCGCAGAGAGTCTGGACTGAAGCGGAGCTCGAGCAGCGCTCGGCGGCTGAACACGATGCGATCCTCGCTGCCGGGCGCTCGCGATCTCGGTGACCTGCCGCTGGAGTTCCTCGCTCGGGTGCGAGCGCGTCTCGGGGAGCAAATCGCCGGTGCCGAGTTGTCGATCCCGATCGCTTGTAACGCAAGCGGGCACACCCTGTAAGGGCCGAAGTGTGCGGGTAGGAATACGGTGCTACGCATGCCAGTTCGCAAGAACTCCGTAGCACTCGATGAGAACGCCGCGCACGCTGCTGCGCAAGCTACGGCGCGCAACGGCGTCAGCCTGTCGTTCTGGCTGAAGCAAGCGGCGGCCAGGGCGCTACGTATCGAAAGAGGGGCTGTGTGCGGTACAGGCCTGGGAGTCCGAACAGGGGGCACTGACTGCCAGCGAACTGGCTGCGGCCGACCGCGTCTTGGCGTCCAAGCTCGGGAGCGGACGTCGTCGACGCGAGCGTCGTGATCCTCACCCGAGAGCGCGGTGAGGAAGTCTTGACAAGCGGCCCGGATGATCTCAGGCCATTGTCGGCCGCGCCCGGTCGACCGCTGGTCAGCATCCGGACAATTAACGAACTGCGGTCCTGACGCCCCGAAGCCAGCAATTTCCGTGGTCAGGTGTTTCATGGTCGGCCGATCGTCCAGCGAGTGTTGCCCTGTGCCGCCCAATGACGGTCCGTAGATCGGCTGCCCGGTCGCAGACTGTGGGGTCGTCAGACTGCGAAGGTGCGGACCGATCGAAGTGTCAGATCATCCGTAGGTTGCCGATAGCGCGGTTCGTGATCGTTCCGTCGGTGGCAATGTGGATCAACTCGACTGGGGCTTCGAGGTCCGGTTCGGGCTGCGTGAAGCCGGGTGACGATTCGACTTGGACCACGGCGCGGCGGAGGTAGCTGATCGAACCGTCTGGGTGGCAGCGGAACGAATCGCCGAAGATGTCGTCGCCGAACTCGGCCACGGTCGATCCCGTGTCGAGCGAGGTGAGACGGATCACGCCAGGTTCAGCATCTCCCTGGCCGTAGCCGATGTTCCACGTTCGATGGGCAATCTGTCGATCGCTCATGAAGCACGCTCCATCGAGAATGTCCGTCCCGGGGAGGGGATCACCCGAACCGGACCATGGGTCGATGACCCACGCCGTGCCGTCCTCCCATTGCTCGTTCACGATCAGGAAGCGACCATCAGGCGACCAGTCCCCGGGCCCCGCGTTGATGAATTGGTCCGCTTTGAATCCGACGGTCGTCTGCTCGTCGAGATCCGAGATCTCGAATCGGGCGGTCTCGCCTGCCGGCGGGTCGGAAAACGACACCGCGAGGAACCGGCCGTCGTCGCTGAGTCGAAAGCCGGACACGTCGGTCTCCAGCACGCGCGCCTGTCCGCCTTCGGCGGCCACCAATGTGGGGTCTTCGACGCCTCACCGGCCGATGT
The DNA here is from genome assembly GCA_031404435.1 of Acidimicrobiaceae bacterium. Lineage (GTDB taxonomy): Bacteria > Actinomycetota > Acidimicrobiia > Acidimicrobiales > Ilumatobacteraceae > VFMC01. The sequence continues at coordinate 6,425 of JANNHO010000443.1, forward strand.
GGGCGTACAGCACATCGTTGACGCCACGTCCGGCTGACTGCACCGCAGCGGGCCCGTCAACTGACAGGTGTTCGACGATCTCACCGGTCGATCGCGACACGCTGGCGACCCGCGACCGCACGACTGCGTACGTCACGCCCGGTTCGGCCTCGGTGATCGCGACCCAGATCGTGTCGCCCATCACCCGGGTCGACTGCACCCAGCAGTCATGACCCGTTGAGCACCCAAGGTCGAACGACGCAACGACGCCGACGGCGTTTCGGACTTCGATGACGGCTGGGCGTTCGATCGACACGGTGACGAACACATCGCTCGGCGATCCGGTCGCGGGACGGGCGCCGTCGGGTGGCCCGGTGGCCGGCCCGGTGGCCGGCCCGATGGCCGGCCCGGTGGCCGGGAGGGTGGTGGTCGCCGGGGCCACCGATGATGCGGGACACTCGACGACACTGTGGTCGCGGTGGTCGCGGTGGTCGCCGGAACCGAGATTGGCGCAGCGACGCTGGTGTCGACAGCCGTTGACTTGCTCGGTGACACGCCGTCGTCGGTGGACACCAGCCGGCCGACTTCGGCACCTCTGGGCAGAATCGCTGCGCCGACGGCGAACACCGCGACCGTCGAACCCGCCACGAGCGCCGCCAACTTGCGGCGCCGGCGACGTCGACCGGCCTGTGCTGCTCGATTGAATCGATCCCAGCTCGGCCGGACGTCCAGATCTGCATCGTCGCCAAGCCCAAGCACCTCGAAGCTGTCAGACGATCCATCCTCAGGGCGAGTCATGAGAACTCCTTCAAAGTCGTTGCGAGACGCACCGACGCGCGGTGGAGGTGCTTCTTGACGGAACCGACCGAGATACCGAGCGTGTCGGCAATCGATCGCTCGTCGAGGTCGGAGTAGTGACGCAACAGCACGCACTCCTGCTGTCGGCGAGGCAGCGCGACGACGGCGCTGAGTACTGCAGAGCGCTCGGGGCGCCACACATCGTGGCGGATCGACACGTCTCCAGCCCGAGCGCTACCACGACTGACACCGCGGGCGACGGAAACGTTGACCGGCATCGAAATCTCAGCCAGAACCCGCCGCGAGACCCGCCGGCAACGACCACGACATCTGGCCCCTGCCCCACGACACCGCCGCAGCGTTCGAATCTCATCGTGGCCAGGACCTCGCGGCCGCCGGATCCCGAAAACACCCATCGGCTACGGGCAGTGCTTGACGAGGACGTGCTCGTTGTAGCTGATGCTGTGCTCGACGGTGTGAATCAGACGGTCGGTCACGGTCCACCCCGCCGCCTCGTAGAAGGCGATCGCAGCGAGATTTTCGACCCTGGCATGCAACTCGAAGTCCGAGTGGCCGCCGGCGGCGATCATCGCCTCACCCTCCGCAAGCAACCGGCGGCCGAGGCCCATGCCTTGGTGGTCTGGCTCGACGAACAGGTGCACGAGCTGGTGGCCGCTGACCGTGAA
>JANNHO010000444.1:0-10729 GCA_031404435.1 Acidimicrobiaceae bacterium
GCGTCGGTGATACCGCCGATGGCCACGTTGACCATCTTGTGGTTCGGGGGCCAGATCAGGTTCGGCGTAGCGGTTGCGGCGGAACAAACGGGTGGCACGTTGCACCCCTCGTCGATCAAGCCGTCGCCGTCATCGTCCTTCCCGTTTCCGCAGATCTCCACCGCCCGCCAGATCTTCTCGACACGGTTTGACCGTTGTGTGCGTACCAGAGCATCGACGAACGTCGCCTCGATCGTGTCCGTTCCGGCGATCGTGCCCAGGTACGTGAAGCTCGCCGCGCCTGTGGAATCCGTCACTCCGGTACCGGTGACGCCGGTGTGCGGGCCGGCGACCACGGTGAACGTCACGGTGGTTCCAACCACGGGAGTGCCGGGCGCCGGGTCGTCGGTGGTCGCGGTTGCGGTGACGGTGTGACTCGTCCCGATGTCGTTCGTGGCGGTGAGCGGCGTCAGGTCGATGTCGGAGATCACGGTGACGCCCCGAGCCAGGATGTACGGGGTCCCGATGGTGCCATCGGAAGCGGTGAACGTGGTGCCGATACCTTCGGCGATCGCCAGGACCTCGAACGACACAGGCCACGAGTCGAACGCCTCGTGCACCGAGCAACTCCAATTGGACAGCGTGGCATCAGTCAGGCCGCTGAGTGCCGGGTGCGTGGCGACGATGTGGGCGTCGTTGAAACAACCGACTCCGGTTGCAGTGAACGCTCCGAAACCGGCCAACACCGGCACGGGCGTGCCTGCGGCTGTGTCGTGATAGTAGCAGCTCAGTGAGATGTAGGCGCCGGTCTTGCCCGCCTCGGCGACGCTGAATGCCGCCGCCTTCTCCATCAACGCCTCCCCGCCTAGGGATTGGTGGTATGTCTCGTCGGTACCGATGATGACGACGTTGCCATCGACGACCGACGACCAAGTGGCGGCGTTTGCCGCCGCAGCGGCGACGGAGGCGCTAGACCCGGAACACGTGGGATCACCGAGGACGATGGCGTCGTACGCGTCGAACTGGGCGGCGGTCATCGCCCCCCAGGTCACCGCGTCCACAACGACCGGTGTCTTCCCCGCCAGTCCGAACTTCGCTGCCAGCGTGCTTCCTACGCCGCCTGAGACGGTGGAATCGAGGATCAGCACTTCCCCGGGAGCCCCACCGGCCGGTGACGGCGCCGAGAATGGCATGAACGCAGCGAGTAAGCCAACTGCCGCCAAGAGGCCGAGTTTCCGCATGTACATTTGCTTTCTCATGTGAGATCTCCTTTTGGTAGAGGCAGGAGAGGGCCTGGAGCATCAGCGGCGCGTTTCACTGCCAAATGTGAATCTTGCAAGTATTTGCTACGCAAGGAACTCCGCCGACACACCACAATAGACCTACGCCAGTCGCGCGCATCTGCAATCTCGGCAAATCCCCATTCCCGGTACGCTCGTTATCAGCACAGTGAGCCAAGCCAACTATCAGTCAGCATCCGATCACGCAGCTCAGTCGCCCCATCAAGGTCCGATGCGATAGGCAGCGAGCGACCTCTCTATCACGCGACCACGCCAATCACCCAAGCCGGAACCCTCATTGGCCGTATCTCAAAGTGGGCGCCGCACACACACCCGGTCCGACGCCAACTTCGAATAGCATATTCATTGAGCTAACAATCAAGCCCACTAAACTGTACTCCGACCGCAAGATCTCGTCAAGGAGAATCACGTCAGAGAGAGCCTATATTTTGAACCAGGTCAACGCTGACCAGAACCTCCCGGATCAGCCGCGATCGGGGTATGCGTGTTCACTTCTCCCCGATGCAGGAGACACCACGTCCGCAGGGCACGGCCTTCAGCGGGTCTGGGCGGCGAGGGCTTCGAGAATGCCGAGCGAAGCTGCGTCCCACGTCAGTGTCCGCGCCCGGGTCAGCGCTGCAGCGGCAAGCCGGTCGCGTAGATCGTGGTCGTTCAGCACCCGCGCCAACGCGGCCCCGAGCTCGGGCAGCGGTGCCAGCACGCCGGTGACGCCGTCGACCACACTGCTGCGGTGCCCGCGGATGTCCGTGGCGACCGCCGCCGTGCCGCACGCCGCCGCCTCGGTCATCGTGAGGCCCCACCCCTCGGCGAGCGACGCACTCGTCACGAGCCACGCCCGTTGATACAACGACACAAGCTCGTGATGCGAAAGGTGTCCGACGAACGTCACCCACGACGACGCATTCAGCCGGCCGACCTGGGCGATCAGATCAGCAAGCATGGGTCCGTTGCCGACGATGTGCAACTGCAGGTTCGGCACCGACACGCGTGCCGCAGCCGCAGCGGTGATCACCTCGTCGAAGCGCTTCACCGGAGCGAGCCGACCGACCGCGACCACGAGCGGCACCGTTGATCGCACACCACCGGGGGCGAACCCGTCGCTCACCCCGTTCGGCACCGCCCGGACCCGTTCGGGGCGAAACCCCAGTTCGATCAGTTCATCCCGGGTGGCATCCGACGGTGTCACCATCTGGGTTCGCCGGTAGAACGGCGGGGCCAGGCGGGCTTCGAGGACGCGCCCGAAACCCGCCAACGGCCCGGGCAGGAGCTGCCCCCACATCGGCCCGTGCACGTGGTGGAGGAACGTGATCCGCGGTTTGCGGCTCCACACCGGTGAGAACCACGGGACCCCGTTCCAGATCTCCACCAGCGCGTCGCTCGGTCCGGCGCGACCGGTCAGCTCGGCCAGCACGGCTCGCGGGAACACGCTGTAGCGGCTCCCGCCACGGACCACCCGGTAGCCGTGGCGCTCGGCCCGTGATGGCAATCCAACGGCGAACGACGTGCGGTGCGTGACATCGAGCCCGGCGGCGGCCCAGCGGCGCATGAACTCATCGGCGTGGACCTCGCTCCCGCCGGCATCGGAGTCGTCGAGATCGCGCCACGCCAGGGTGTGGATGCGTTGAACGCCCCGTTCGATCATGGTCGCAGCCATCGCCGCCAACGCATCGGGTTGTGGTCGTGTTGCGGGAGCGCCCATGCGGCGCCGACGCTACCGAGCGAACACCGCGAAGCGAGTCCCTCCGAGTCCACGACAACCAACCGAGTCCACAGCGCCCATCCGAGTATCGAGCGCGCCCACGAGTGGGCGCTCGGCACTCGGGTGCAAGCCCGGACACCGCAAGCCCGCTGCACCCGGTGGTGATGGCGGCCGCTGGTGCCGGTCGATCGCTACAGTCGTGCCGTGCCGGACGCCTCCTCAGCTGCCGACCGCGAGCCCGGCGACACGTCGGAGCTCACCCGAGCTTGGGTGATCGGCGGTCCGCTGCTCGTGCCATCTACACCGGGGCCGGCGCTTAACGGGCGCTGGCGACGGTTCGCTCGCCCGGGTCTGTTGTGGCCGGCGCTTGTTGCGGCGGTGATCGCGCTGCCGTTGCGCGGGCTCTACCTCGGTACGGGCAGCTCGATGGAGGAGGGCTTCATGCTCGTGTTCTCCCATGAGATGCTCGACGGCAAGGTGCCCAACGTCGACTTCTTGCACCTCTACGGTCCGGGCGCGCTGCACGTTCTGATGGGCTGGTACCGGGTGTTCGGTTACACCCTCGACAGCGAACGTACGTTCGGTCTGCTCCAACACGTCGGGCTGATCTTCGGCGTCTACGCGCTGTGCCGGGCGTGGGGTCACCGCCTGGCAGCCACGTCGGCAATCGTCGCTGCACTGTTGGTCCTGACCCCGATCGGGCTGTCGGCGCTGGCCTGGGAAGGTGCCGTCGCACTCGGCATCTGGAGCGTTGTGTGCGGGGTACGCGCGATCCACACCACCGGGCGCGACCGCACGCTTGCGCTGCTCGCCGCCGGCGCACTCGCCGGACTGGCGCTGTCGTTCCGGCCCGATCTCGTGCTGGCGCTCGCGCTCGTCCATGCTTTCATCGCATGGACGATGCGTTCCGTGCGATCGATTGCGATCGGCGCGGTCGTCGGGCTGATCCCGATGTGGCTCCATCTCGCCGTCGCCGGCGTCGGTGCGTCGTGGCGCGGCATGGTCTCCGATCCGGTCCGGTACCTGCGACCCGGCCGTGAACTGCCCCGACCACCCAGCTTCTCCAAGGTCGACGGTGCCCTGCAGGCCGTGGTCGAGGGCCCGCTCGACGCGCCGTGGTGGAGAGTCCCCGCTCTTGATGCCAGCCACCAGCTGTTCATCTGGTTCTTCGTCGTCATCATCTGCGCGATCGGGATCGTCGTCATCGCCGCGATCCTCATCCGCCGCGACGGGTCGACACCGCAGCTCATCACCCTGCTCGCCGGCTCACTGTTCGGGCTCGGCATGCTCGGCCAAGCCCTGCAACGCCCCGACAGCACGCACCTGGCATGGGGGTCGTGCGTGTCGTTCGCGCTGGTACCCGCTGTCGTACGCGAGCTCGCCGACCGACGCCTACGCGGCGTGCCGACCCCCACTCCCACCGTTCGCAACGACCTGTTTGCCGCCGGGATCGCGGTCGTGACGTTGCTGGTGGTGTGCCCGTTCTACACGTACCGGACCTATCTGTTGTACAGCAGGATCAGCATCGGCCAGAAGATCGGCGGCTATGAGGTCAGCCGCGGCGATCAACGGTTCTACTTCGGCAACGAGGCGTTGCAACGCGCCAGCCAGGCGGCGATCGACGATCTCGACGCGCTGAGCTCACCGGGCGAGCGGTTGGTGGTCGGCCCGGCCGATCTGAGCCGCACCATCTACAGCGACGTCGTGTTCTACTTCATGTTCCCCGAGCTCACCCCGGCCACGTACTTCATCGAGATGGACCCCGGCCTCGCCGACCAGCAGGGCTCGAGCCTGGCCGCCGATGTCGCCTCCGCCGACTGGCTGCTGCTGACCAACTTCTGGACCGGATGGTACGAGCCGAACGCGTCGAGCGAGTTCGGTAGCGATGAACCCAACCAGGTGGTTGCCGACGACTTCTGCCTCGTCGGCAACTACGAAGATGCCCTCGTGCTGCTGTACCGTGCTTGCCCCGAAGGCGACGGTGTGAGCCCGGCGGGCATCGGCATCGGCGCCGAGCGACGGTCCTCGCTCGAGCGTGAGCTCGCCGAGGCCGCCGCACTCAGTCGGCCGTAGCGGGCGGGGGCGCCGACGCCGACGCCTTGTCACGGCGCGAGCGGCCGAACTGCAGGTACAGCGACGGAACGATGAACAAGTTGAGGATCGTCGCCACGACCAGACCACCGAGGATAACGATCGCCATCGGGTACTCGATCTCTTGCCCCGGCAGCTCACCCGACATCACCAGCGGGGCCAACGCCAAACCGGTCGTCAACGCCGTCATCAGGATCGGTGCCAGCCGCTCGACCGCCCCCCGGATCACCAGGTGCGGGCCGAAGATCTCGCCCTCTTCGCGTTCGAGGTGCTGGTAATGACTGACGAGCATGATCCCATTGCGGGCCACGATGCCGAGCACCGTGAAGAATCCCACGAGCGAGCCGAGGGAGATGATCCCCCCGGCATAGAACACCGCAAGCGCCCCTCCCACCAACGCCATCGGGAGCGTGAAGAACGACAGCAACGCCAACCGGAAGCTGCGGAACGACATCATCAACAGCAAGAAGATGCCCCCGGCGGCCACCAGCGCCCACTTCGAAAGCCGGCTCTGCGCGGCTTGCCGTTCGGCGTACTCGCCGAGCAGCACGGCGTGGTAGCCGAGCGGGAACTCCACCTCATCGAGCCGGTCCTCCAGTTCATCGACAACGGACCCGAGATCTCGCCCGCGTACGTTGGCGTCCACATCGAGGCGACGCGACGCAGCCTCACGCTTGATTGCGTTCGGCGTCGACGCGATCCGCACGTCGGCGATCTCGGCGAGCCGCACCTGCCCGCCGTCGGGCGTATCGAGTTGCAGGTTCTCGATGTCGGTCACGCTGTCGCGGATCCCGGGCGCGCTCCAGACCTGGACGTCGAAGGCTTGGCCATCGTGGAACAGGTCACCGACCTCCTCGCCGGACACGATCGTGGAAGCGGCCCGGCGCACATCGCCCGGCTTGATCCCGTAGCGCTGCGCGGCGGCCAAGTCGACCTCGACCTCCACCTGGGGGATGTTGGTGATCAACTCGACATGTTCCTCCACGACCCCGTCGATGGACGCCAGCACGTCGAAGATCTCCTCACTCTTGTCCGTGAGCACCGCTAAGTCGGGGCCGAAGATCCGCACCACGATCGCGTCGGATGAGCCGGCTAGCACCTCCCTCGTGCGTTCCTTCAGATAGGTCTGCACATCGCGTCGAAGTCCGGGGTAGCCATCGACGACCTCCTGGATCTTTGCCAGTGTGTCGTCGTAGTCGGCCTTCGGATCGACGCTGATCCAGTTCTCACCGAAGTCGACACCGACCACTTCGTCGGCGAGCAGCGCTTGGCCGATGTGCGCCCCGAAGTTGCGCACGCCCGGGATGGCGCGTAGTTCCTTGCTCGCCTGGGTGGTGATGCGCGTTTCCTCGGCCAGCGACGTCCCGGGCTTGGTCACCCAGTGCATCAGGAAGTCGCGCTCTTTGAAGTCGGGCAGCAGCTCCTGACCGAGTCGAGGGACCACCACGGCACCGGCCAGAATGATGGTGCACGCGCCAAGCAACGCCGGGGTGGGCTTCTTGACGATGGCCGTGAGCGCCGAGGAGTACCACCGCTGGAGCACCCGGACCAGCGGCGAACCGCGGTGACCCAGCTTCCCCACCGAGAGCAGGATCATGCTGAGCGCCGGCGTGACCACCAGCGCGATCGACATCGACACGATCACCGCGAGGGCGTAGGAGAACGCGAGCGGACGGAAGAACGCGCCGGTGAGGCCATCGAGGAAGAACACCGGCAGCAGGGCGAGCGCCTCGATCAGCGAGGCATAGACCACAGCGCCGCGCACCTCCAGTGAGCTCTCGAGGATGATCGACGCCGTCGATCGACCGCTGCCGACCGCGCGCGCTTCGCGCAGACGTCTGATGATGTTCTCGATGTCGACGATGGCGTCGTCGACGATCGCTCCGAGCGCGATGATCAATCCGGCGAGGATCATCGTGTTGATCGAGGCGTCGCGCCACGCCAGCACCATCATCGCCGCCATGAGCGACAGCGGGATCGTGATCACGCTGATCAGCGCGCTGCGCCAATCGAACAGGAACAGGGCGAGCACGACGACGACCAGCAACGAGCCGAGCAGCAACGACCTGCCGAGGTTGTTGATCGCCGTCTCGACGAACGTTGCCGGGCGGAAGATAGTGGTGTCGATCTCGATGCCCGGCAGCCCTGGGCGCATCTCGTTGATCGCCGCCTCGACGCCCTCGGTCACGTCGAGCGTGTTGCCCCACGGCAGCTTCTCGACGATCAGCATCAGACCCGGCCCATCGTTGATCACCGCATCGCCGATCATCGGCTGCGGTGCCTCGACGAGTGTGGCCACGTCCGACAGGCGCAGCGGTTTCCCGTCGCGTTCTTCGATCACCACCTGCCCGAGGTCGGAGGGCTTCACGATCGGGAGCTGATGCTCCACCTGCAGGCGTTGGCTCGGCGTCTCGATGAACCCACCGGTACCGATGTGGGCCCCCGGCGAGAAGCGCAGGATGCCCGCGGTGAGCGCGTCGGCGCTGACTTCCATCACCTGGTTGAGCGTGACATCGTTGGCGGCGAGCCGCTCCGGATCCACCTGAACCTGCATCATCCGCAACTGCTCACCCCAGATGGCCACGTTGGCGACGCCGGGCACCCGCAACAGGCGGCCGCGGATCTTCCAGTAGCTGAGCATTGACATGTCCATGACCGAGTACTCATCGGACGAGATCCCGATCTTCATCACCCTGCTGGTGGCCGACAACGGCTGCAGGATGAACGGCGGCGCGGCCCATGTCGGCAACGTCGCGGTGATGGTCGCGAGCCGTTCCTGCACGAGCTGGCGGGCATCGAACAGGTCGGTGCCGCGCTCGAAGATCAGCTCGATCGACGACAGTTGCGGGACCGACTTCGACCGCAGCACAGCGAGGTTGGGTAGCCCGTTGAGCGCTTGCTCCATCGGGATCGTGATGAGCGCTTCGATCTCAGCGGCGGACAATCCGAACGACGAGGTCTGCACTTCGACTCGGGGAGGTGCGAACTCGGGGAACACATCGATGGGGGTGTTCTGGAGCTGCCCAAATCCGAACGTCATCATGGTCACGCCCAAGGCGACGACGATGAACCGGAACCGGAGGCTCTTTTCGACGATCCAGCGCATGATCATGACGTCGGCTACTTCCCGATGCCGGTCTCGGCGCCGAACAGCTCGGCAGCTCCGACCACAACCACCTTCGTGTCCACCGCCGGTCCCTCGCTGAGGGTCGCAATGTCACCATCGATGTTTTCGATGACGATCCGTTGCCGCAAGAACACGAGCGGCTCGGGGTTGACGTAGGTCCAGGTGTCGCCGGCCGCGTCGTACACCACGGCCGCATACGGCAAGATCGTCTGCGCGGCCTCGGCGGCGGCTGCGACCACCCCGGTTTCGACGCCGACCCGATCCGACGCATCCTGGGTCAGGGTGACCCGCTTCAGCTCGGATCCTGCAATCTCGTCGACAATGGCCGGCTCGATCTTGGTGACCACGTCGGAATCGTCGGAGCATCCGGACAGCAGCCCGCCGGCGACGAGTCCAAACATGAACACAATCCTGCTTGTCCTACACATTTGCGCCTCCCGGGGCTGGAACTTGGATGGGGATCTGGACGGGTGCCGGAGTCGCTTGCACGGTCGTGTCGGCGAACAGGTCGGCGATGATCGCCGAGGGGGCGAAGCGCTGGTACAGCGCCGGGACGACAAACGCCGTCACAATCGACATGGTGATGAGCCCGGTGAGCATCACGACCGCAAGCGGCTGGACGATCTCGCCGCCAGGAAGATCGCCGAGGAACAGCAGCGGCGCGAGCCCGACGGCTGCGGCCAGCGAGGCGATCGTCATGGTCCCAATCCGCTCGACCGTCGCCGTGTCGACCAGGACCGCCCGGTCGGTGTTCGGATTCTCGGCCTCGATCCGCTGGTACCGTTTGACGAGCAGCACGACGTTTCGGGCGGCCAACCCAAGCAAGCCGAACAGGCCGGCAACCGACCCCAACGACAACGAATCACTGACCAGCCAGGCACCGACCGCTCCCCCGGCCAACGCAGCCGGCAGGGTGATAAGCATCACCCCGGCGAGCCGCCAACTGCCGAACACGGCCTGCAGCACCAACAACACCCCCACCAGCGCTACGGCGGCGACGTTGAGCAAACGGCGCTCGGCGTCCTGCCGTGCCGCGTGGTCGCCGATCAGCTCGGCGTGGTGCGCGAGCGGGAACTGCACCGCGTCGAGTTCGCGCTCGACCTCGTCGGCCACCGCATCGACATCACGACCGCTCACGTCGGCAACCACGTCAATGGCTCGTGACGATGCATCGCGGAGGATGACGTTGGCCGTCGGGGCGATGTTGACATCGGCCACGTCACCGAGGCGGACATGTCCACCGGACGGTGTGTCGATCATCAGATCACGGATGCCGTCGATGCTGTCGCGTAGCGCCGGGTTGCCCTTGACGATCACTTCGAACACCTTCTGGTCCTCGAACAGCGCTCCCACCTCAATGCCTTGCAGCATGGTCGCCGCTGCCCGACGAACGTCGCCGGGCTTGACGCCCACCTCCTCGGCCCTATCCAGGTCGACGGCGATGGTAAGGCTCGGTTCAATGACCGCCGCCACGATGCGCGGCTCGACGATACCGTCGATCCCGCCGAGTACGGCCATCACCTCGGCCGCCTTGGCGTCGAGTACCGCTTGGTCCTCGCCGAAGATACGCACATCGATCGGCGAGGCGTCGTTGCCCAGCACGTCATTGATCCGCTCTCCCGAGTGTGTGAGCACCTCGTGACGGATGCCCGGGTAGCCGTCGAGTCGCTGCGTGACCGCGGCGATCACGGCGTCGTAGTCGGCGTCCGCGTCGACTCGCACCCAGAGCTCGCCCGAGTTGACGGACACGACCTGGTCGGAGGTGATCGCTCGACCGAGGTGGCTGCCAACCTTGTTCACGCCGGGGACCGCTTCGAGCTCACTGTTGATCCTGGCCGTGATGCGGGTCATCTCCGGCAGCGATGTGCCCGCCTTGGACTCCCACTGGACAAGGAGATCACTCTCCCGGAAGGTGGGCAGCACGTTCGTGTCGAGGCGCAGCAGTGCGCCGGCGCCGACGGCCACCAACACCACGCAGGCACCGAGCGCCATGACCGGCTTGCCTGTCGTGGCGCGCAGCGGGCGAACGACGGCGCGGCGGAGCAGCGACGTTGCGACCGGTTCGCGAGGCGGGGCCGGGCTCTTCGCGAACATCATCAAGCTGAGTGCCGGTCCCACCGTGAGCGCGACCAACATCGAGGCCCCGATGGCGAGGAGGTACGAGAGCGCAACCGGTGGCCAGAACGGATCGCTCGACAACCCGTCGAGAAAGAACAGCGGGAGCAACGACACCGCGCTGATCACGGCCGCGTACAGCGCCGGACCGCGGATCTCGGTCATCGCGTCGTGGATCAACGATTCGGGGACCGAGCGGACACCTTCTTCGTGCCCATTGCCGCGGAGCCGGCGCGTGGCGTTGGCCGTGGCGGTCACCGCCTCGTCGACGACGAGAGCAATGCCGAGCACCAGTCCTGCCACGACCATCGAGTTGATCGTGGTGTCACGTACGTACAGCACCAGTCCGGCCGCTGCCGCCGAGGCAGCCACGGTCAGGGCGCTCACGAGGGCGCTTCGCCATTCGATGAACAGCAG
>JANNHO010000445.1:0-4346 GCA_031404435.1 Acidimicrobiaceae bacterium
TCCACGGCAGAAAGCTGCACACGATGAACAGCACGGCTCCAACCACGACAAGCGCGACACCGTCGAGCCTTTTCAGATCGGCAAGGAACGTGGCGGCCGTCCAGGTGGGTGCGGCTGACTGTGGCTCGGTCCCCAGCGGCAGGCTCGCGTACTGGCCAACCGGGGTGGCGGCATAGGCCGCAGGCGGAGCGGCGTGCGCCGCGAGCATGTGCGGGCTCGTTGACGGTGCAGCGGCAGTCCCCTGGTCGGTGTGTTCGGTCCAGCGGCTGCCTTCCCAGTAGCGAAACGGTGCTCGCCCGCTGGGGTCGGGATACCACCCAGGCGGGGGCGGCGGGACTGCATTCATGACGGCTCCTCCCACAGGAACGTGGCGATGCGGACTGCGGGCATAAGGTTTGCAGAAAACCAGGCCCGGTGAAACAGGGTGTCTTGCCGCCAGCCCCTCCCCGCGTCACGAGGCGTCCACCGACTCGAAACGTGCATGTTGGGAAGTATGTGATCACGACATTGGAAAACCTTCGGAGTTCTGTTCACGCAGCAGTTTCAGGGCACGACCAGACGGTGCCAATCGGTAACGTCTGGACAGCACCATTGATGCGGAGGAAGGAACGGGCGATGACGATCACCACCTGCAACCTCGATGAGGCCATGACGGTCGACGCTTCGATGGCAGGTGACGGTGGCAGCCGGACGCACCGGCTGATGGGCGCCATCGTGACCTTCGTGGCGACCATCACGCTCGGCATCCTCGTCGGCGCACCGTCGGTTTCGTCCTCATCGGTTGACGAGTGCGTGAAGCAACGGATGGACGACGGAGCAACGCGCGCAGTTGCGACCGCCAGATGCGTGCGCGAGTCCAACACCGAACCAAATACGCGGACGTCGGCTCAATCGGGCGGTGGCGAGACCTCGGGTTCCGACGGCGTGTCGACGGTGGTGCTGATCGGTGTCGGCGTCGGCGGTGTACTCATTGGCGCAGGGCTGGCGACTGTGCTTCGCCGCCGCGTGGCATCGACCGGGCGTGGTGTATCAGCCGGGCCCCGCGTGGCTGGGCCGGGCGGTGCCGCACCGTCCATGCCCGGTGCGGCCACCAGGCCACCCGTGCTGACGCCGCCCCTGCCGACCCCGCCCGATCGCAGCGTGGGCTTGGTCGCAGCGTTGATCGATCTGGCCGACCAGGTGCCCAGCCAGGCCCTCCGGGCGGAGGTGGTGGCTGCACTCGGGCGCGCCGGAGTACATCCGCTCGAGCCTGCCGCCGGTGATGTTTTCGACGTGACCCGAATGCGCGGCGTGGGCAGCGCGCGTGCCCCCGATGTCGGATGGGTGGGTCGAGTGGCCGGCACGGAGCGACTGGGCTATCACGACGGTGCCACCTTGCTTCGATTGCCCGAGGTCGTTGTCTACACGGCCGGGAGTTGACGCTCCGCATGGTTGCGACACCACCACCGCCGATGTCGGCGCGAATCCGACAGCTGTGCGATGACGCGCTCGCGCATCTCGTGCCAGGTCCAGGCCGAACGATGGTCGAGCAGGTCCGCACCAAGCTTGGCGTACCGCTCACCGTCACGGTTGCCGGCGGGGTGAGCTCGGGCAAGTCGACGCTCGTCAACGCACTCCTCGGCCAGCGAGTCGCCGCGGTCGACGCGGGCGAGTGCACCAGGGTGGTGACCGAGTTCCGCTATGGGGCACAAGAACGCGCCGAGGTGGTCGGCGTTGATGGCCGGGTCGAGGTGATGGTCTTGCCGCGGGGTCGGATGCCCGACAACCTGGGACGCCCCGTCGAGGAGATCTCGTCGGTGGTGGTGTACCTGTCCAATGCGCTCCTCGCACACCTTGCCGTGGTCGACACACCGGGCCTGAACACCGTGACAGAGGTGAACGAGGAAACCACGTCCAAGTTCCTTGGCATCAGTGGCCGTGAAGGCGAGCAGACGGCGAGCGCCGTGAGCCGAGCCGATGCATTGATCTTTCTCCTGCCGATGCTGCGCCAATCCGACTCCGAGGCGTTGCGCGGCTTCTCGAAGCTCTTCGGCGGGTCGTCGCTGTCGTCGGCCTCGGCGCTGGCAGTGCTCAGCAAGGTGGACCGTCTGGCTAAGGGCAGCAATCCGCTCACGGCCGCAGCGCCTATCGCGAGCCGGGTCGCAGCAGAACTGCGTGGCGTGGTGAGCGCGGTGCTGCCCGTGATCGGGCTCCTTGCCGAGACAGCGCAGGCTGCGGTCTTCACCGAGGCGGATGCGCGCGCTCTCGGCGTGGTGGCCGCGGTCGATGAACCGATCGATCGCGAGGACATGCTGCTCACTGCCGACGACTTCTTGTCGTTCGACGGACTCGCCCTTGATCGCCAACAGCGTGCGCGTCTGCTCTCGATGCTGGATCTGTACGGTCTGTCCGTGGCGTTGCATGCGGCGGACGCCGGGGCGCGCACGGCGTCGGACTTCGTGCGCGTCCTCGATGCGGCGAGCGGATTTGCGGCCATCCGCGAGGCCGTGATTGAACGCTTCGCCGGGCAGGCCGAGTTGTTCAAATCTCACGCGGCGATGAGCGATCTTCGTCGGGCCTCGTATCTGCGCACCGACCCGGACAACCTGCGGGCACTCCGCGCGCTTCGTTCGCCGTTGGAGAAGATCGAATTGGACCCGTCGATGCACCGGCTCCGGCTGCTCGAGGTCGCCCAAGCAGTAGCGGCTGGCGATCTCGTACTACCGGAGGTGTTGCTGGCTGACGTGCTCGCCTTCACCGAGACGCCTGATCCTCGAAGCGTGGTGGGTACAGTCGCCACGCGCAGCCGCGAAACGGCGTCGGCGGGCGCGATGCGGTGGTCGATGTGGGTGAACGATCCTCGACGCAGCCCGGCGGAGGTCCGACTGGCCCGGGCGATGAAGGAGGCGTTCGAGATGATGTGGGCGGAGCTCGGCGAGGCGGCATCGTGAGCAACACGCCTGACACGACCCCGGAGAATGCGGCCGCTCCCGCAAGCGGCGTTCGAAGAGCCACGCGTGATCCGCTGGCGGTGCAGGTGCTGCGCCTTGGTAATCGGGTGCACGCACTGCTGGGCACGTGGGACCGCGCCGATCTTGGTGCACGGATCACCGCCGAGGCGGAGCAATGGAACCGTCAGCAGTTGGTCGTGGTTGCCTGCGGCGACATCAAGCGCGGCAAGAGCTCACTGCTCAATGCCATCCTCGATCGGACCCAACTGCTGCCGGTGGATTCCGATGTCGCAACCAGCGTGCACCTGGTCATTCGGTACGGCAACGAATTCGGGATCGTCGTCACGCGCATCGGGGCCGACGGGGAGCCGACCCAGGAAACAGCGGGCATCGAGGACCTGATCGACGTGGCGTCGATGCGTGGTGATCCTGCACGGCGTGAAGGGGTGACAGCGGTCGACATCGTGGTCGATCATCCCGTCCTCGAGCGTGGCATCGTGTTGATCGATACGCCCGGGGTCGGCGGGATGAGTCGCGGACACCGCGACCTGGCGCTCGCTGCGCTGGGCCAAGCTGACGCGCTGTTGTTCACGGTGTCGGCCGAGGAGCCCGTGGCTCGTTCGGAACTTGAGTTCCTCGTCGAAGCCAGCGAACGCACCGAGCAGATCGTGCTCGTCGTCACCAAGTCCGACAGCAACTCCGAAGCTGTCAACGGCGAAATGATCGCCGACCTTCGGTCCAAGTTGCGTACCTATACCGAGACCATGCGGCAGCGGGCCGACGATGGCTCGGTCGACGTCGACGTCCCGGCGCGGTTGGAGAACCTGATCGAGGCACCGGTGCTGCTCTCGAGCAGCTTCTTGGCCGAGCAAGCCCGTCGTCGGCGCGAGGCCGGTCGCGAGGAACAAGCGCAGCGGCTGATGGAACGCAGCGGGATCGACGAGCTGCGAGGGATGCTGCAGCGCAGCGCCGACAACCGCGACCTCATCCGCGTGGCCAATCTGCTTGCGCTGATGCGTGCGCTACTGGCCGACGTGGAACGTGTCGCCCGTGATCGAGCCCGGGCGGCGAACGGCGACAGCCAGGTTGCCGACGATCTCGCCCAACGGCAGCGGACGTTGGAAGAGTTCGGCTCAAAGCAGGCGCGCTGGCGGGCCACCCTTGGCAACAGCATCATCCGGTTGCAAACCAACTCGTCGCGGTTGGTCACGCGGGAACTGAACCGGGTGAAGGAGCACTATCGCGAGGTGATCGACGCGACCGACGACGGGGCTGCCCAATCAATTTCAAATGGTCAAGGAAAATATCGGCACACTGCTCAAAGGCTTCGTGCGCGATCTTGATGCGCCGCCCGAAACCATCGAGCGCGGCTACGATCTTTATACCGTCCACGCATGGGATTACCCCGCGCTGGTC
>JANNHO010000446.1:0-15502 GCA_031404435.1 Acidimicrobiaceae bacterium
CCGCGAGGAGCCCTACGTTGCCGACGAGGTACAGGCCGCGCTCGAAGACGAGGGGATCCGCTTCCTGATCGGTGCCAACGTTGTCGCTGCGCGTCGCCGGGCCGGTGGCACCGTGATCGTCACCTTGGACGACGGCATCGAGTGCGTCGGTGATGTGCTGCTGGTGGCCGCCGGACGGAAGCCGAACACCGAGGAACTCGGGCTCGAGGCGGTAGGGCTGGAATCTGGCAAGTCGATCGAGGTCGACGATCAGCTTCGCGCCAAAGTCGAGGGCGGTTGGTTGTATGCCGTCGGCGATTGCAATGGGCGTTCCCTCCTCACTCACATGGGCAAGTACCAGGCCCGGGTCGCTGCCGACACCATCCTCGGGCGCACCGCAGCCGCCGTGTCAGACCACACGGCCATCTCCCGTGTCACGTTCACCGATCCACAAGTGTGTGCTGTCGGCTTGACCGAGGAACAGGCGGTGAACGCCGGGATCAAGGTTGCAGTGGTGTCGTACGGCACCGGCGACGTTGCCGGCGGGGCGGTGCTCGGCGATGGGTTCGTGGGCACCAGCAAGCTCGTCATCGACATGTCTGGCGAAGGCGGCGGGGTCGTGGTCGGGGCAACGTTCGTCGGTCCGGGTGTCCAGGAGCTGCTGCATTCGGCCACGGTGGCGATTGTCGGCAAGGTGCCGCTGCAACAGCTCTGGCACGCTGTGCCGTCGTTCCCGACGCTGAGCGAGGTGTGGCTTCGACTGCTGGAGGAGTACGGCCTCTGACATCGGTACGCGCACCGATCGGCGTTCGATGCTGAACGAGGGGGCGCGCGATACTCGGAATCCGTGACCTTGACTGCTGACAGAGTTGCCGAACCCGACCGAGACCTCGACGTCGACAGGATGCAGGCGGTCGCCATGTTCCTCGTCGACTCCGGCAAGGTCGTCCCTGCGCTCGCCGTGAGCGAGGGTGGTATTGCGCGTTCGTGGTGGTGGCCGATGCCGGCGGCACGGGACCGCTCCGTCGTTGCCAGCATCGTCACCGGGGATTCGGTCGAGGCTCACGCGACGGCAGCTGCTGCGCTCGCCAACGCGGTGGACACCGAGGTGCGGCGGCGGCTCGCTCACGCGGGAACCATGCTGTTGCCGTCGCGATCGGGTCGGCGCACCGCGGTGCAGGCCTGGCTGCACTCTCTGTGCGCAACCGATCCATTCATGCCTCGGAGCCTCGATCCGGCCAAGCTCGCTGCGTTAGCAGCACATCTCGAAGCGTGGATCGCCAGCGGTGCTGCGTCCGCTACGCGAGCCGGTCTGGTCCTGCGCGTCCACGAACCTGCCGACGATGCCGACGGGCAGTGGACGATCGAGTTGTTGGTGCAAGACGCCGACGACCCGAGCATGATCGTGCCGATCGGCGATGTCTGGGAGGGCAACTCGATGTTCGGCGCCGAGGCCATCCACGAGGTCGTCACCCAGCTCGGCAAGATGGCCAGGGTCGCACCCGAGCTGTCGAGCCTGCTCGACGAGGCGTTGCCAACCCACATCGCGCTCTCCACCGACACGCTGCTCGCGTTCGCCTCCGAGCACGTCGAGGCGCTCGCCGATGTCGGCGTTGCGGTGCTGTTGCCTGCATGGTGGACCCGCCGCGGCCGGTTGGGTCTGCGCGCCAAGGCCAAATCAAAATCGACCGGACCGCAGGGTGTCGTCACCGAGTCGGGTTTCGGTTTGGAGCAGCTGGTTTCGTTCACCTGGGAGGCGGCGCTCGGCGGGCACAAGCTCACCAAGGTCGAGCTGGCCATGTTGCAGCGTTCGGCAGAAGCCAAGCAGCATCTGGTCCGCCTGCGCGGTGAATGGGTGCAGATCGACCCGGCCGAGGTGGCTGCGCTGATCGCGCATTCCGGGACCCGTGGTGAGGCGCGAGTGGCCGATCTGTTGCGTGCCGGGCTCGGCCTCGACTCGCTCGGCGCGTCCGACGATGTGCACGTCGACGGGGTGATCGCATCAGGCTGGTTAGGCGAGCTGCTCGACGATGCGCTGCACACCACGATCACCCCGGTCACCACCCCGGATGATTTCGAAGGGGTGTTGCGGCCGTATCAACAGCGCGGCGTGGCCTGGCTGGCGTTCCTCGGACGGCTCGGAATGGGGGCGTGCCTGGCCGACGACATGGGCCTCGGCAAGACCGCGCAGCTGATCGCCACGCTGCTCGTCGACCGCGCCACCGGACCGACGTTGGTGATCAGCCCGGTGTCGGTGCTCGGCAACTGGGAGCGAGAGTTGAAACGTTTCGCACCGACGTTGTCGGTGATGGTGCATCACGGCAGCGACCGCCATTCCGACAGCGAGTCCACGTTCGACGAGCGGGCGATGGGCCACGATGTGGTGCTCACCACCTACTCGCTTGTCGCCCGCGACATCGACCATCTTGGCGGCGTGGCGTGGGGACGCATCGCGCTCGACGAAGCGCAACAGGTGAAGAACCCCGGCACCGCGCAGACCAAGGCGGTCGCGCAACTGCACGCTCACCGGCGGGTCGCGCTCACCGGCACCCCGGTCGAGAACCGGCTGGCCGAGCTGTGGTCGCTGATGCATGTGCTCAACCCGGGCCTGCTTGGCACGCTGAGCTCGTTCACGAGGCGGTTCTCCGGCCCCATCGAACGCGAACATGACGACGATGCGGCCGCCCTGTTGAAGCGCGTCACCGGCCCCTTCATCCTGCGCCGGTTGAAGAGCGACCGCTCGATCATCGATGACCTGCCCGACAAGATCGAACAGACCGAGCACTGTGCGCTCACCCGCGAGCAGGCCACGCTGTATCAGGCCGTTGTCGAGGAGCTGCTCGCCGCCGTCGCCGAAGCCGCCGCCGATGGCGATGAGATGAGTAAGCGCGGCCTGGTCCTGGCCGGGATCAGCAAGCTGAAGCAGGTGTGCAATCACCCCGCCCACTTCCTCGGCGACGGCTCGGCGCTCGGTGGCCGGTCGGGCAAGTTGATCCGCACCGAGGAGCTGCTCGATGAGATCGTCGATGTCGGCGACAAGGTTCTGTGCTTCACCCAGTACGCGAAGTGGGGCGAGTTGCTGGTGAGCCACTTCAGCCGCCGGTACGGCGCGGCGCCGCTGTGGTTGCATGGCGGCACGCCACGCGACCAGCGCGACGAGATGGTCAACGCATTCAACGATCCGGGTGGGCCGCAGATCTTCATGCTCTCGCTGAAGGCCGGCGGCACCGGACTGAACCTCACGGCCGCGTCGCATGTGGTTCACCTCGACCGGTGGTGGAACCCGGCCGTGGAGGATCAGGCGACAGATCGCGCCTACCGCATCGGTCAGCGCCGGACGGTGCAGGTGCACAAGCTCGTCTCCAGCGGGACGATCGAGGAGCGGATCGACGAGATGATCACCAACAAGCGGGCGCTCGCCAAACGGGTCGTTGGCTCCGGCGAGCAATGGGTCACTGAGCTGAGCGTCGACGAGTTGCGCGATGCGATCTCACTTCGGGCGCAGGAGGTCGGGTCGTGAGCAAGCGCAGTTGGGATGATCCATGGCAGAAGTTCCCCGCGTCGAAACCACTCAAGGCCGAGGGAGGAATCGTCACCAGCAAGCAGCGTGGGGCGATGGCCGAATCGTGGTGGTCGAAGCGATTCGTCGAGGTGCTGGAGTCGTACGGCCTGGGCACGCGGATGCAGCGTGGCCGCCGCTACGCGCGCAGCGGTCAAGTGCTCAGCGTCGACGCCACACCGGGGATGCTGGTGTCGCAGGTGCAGGGTTCGCGGCGCACGCCGTACGTGGTGACCGTGCGTAGCGATCAGCCGACCGACGCGCAGTGGAAGCGCCTCGACATCGCGCTGCGATCGCAGGTGCGTTTCGCCGCGCGCTTGTTGGCGGGCGAGGTGCCACCGGAGCTGGAGACGGCGTGCGCCGACGCCGGGATCACGCTGTTCCCCACCACTTGGAAGTCGTTGAAGGCCACGTGTAGCTGCCCCGATTACGAGAACCCGTGTAAGCACATTGCCGCCGTGCTGTACGTGTTTGCCGACCAGCTCGACAGCGACCCGTGGCTCCTCCTGGCATGGCGGGGCCGCACGCGTGACGAAGTGCTCGGCTACCTCACCAAGAATCGCCGACCCGGTGCCCAGTCGGCCGCGGGTCCGGCGGCGGGCGCGTTGGCAGGCGATGGTGTGGCGTCGACGAGCAGCCGCGCCGACGGCCTCCCGGTGTGGTGGCCGCTGGTCCCCGGCACGGCCTCGACCTCGCCCGATCGCTGGACCGTCCCCGTCGCCGTGCCGCCCGACCCGCCGCATCGAGTGCTCGCCCGGATGGAACCACTCGACGCCGAAGCAGCCGGCGTCGCCGTCGGCGACCTGCTCCCCGCGGCGTACACAGCCGTGGCCGCGACACTGGATATACTTTCGTCCGGCCACTAGATATATGGAGGAGCGTGATGGCAAAGACACTGATCGACATCGATGGCGAGGCACTCGCGCGAGCTCAGCGTGTGCTGCTCACCACAACGAAGAAGGACACGGTCAACGTCGCGCTGCGCACGGTGGTTGCTCTCGAGGCGCGCCGGGCCGATCTGGAACGGTTTACGGCTGACGCCCACTCCGACCTGCGAGACATCGACATCATGGCGCGCGCGTGGCGGCGGTAGCCCGCTACCTTGCTGATACCAGCGCCCTCGCTCGTCTACATCTTCCCGGCGTCAGGTTTGTGCTCGCCCCGCTCATTGACGCAGGACTCGTTGCCACATGCGCAATGATCGAGTTCGAGGTGCAGTGGTCGACGCGCTCCCCCGAGGAGTTTGAAGCCACTCGACTCGACCGTGGACTCGGCTACGAGTGGCTGCCCACGGAGGACACCGATTGGCGGCGGGCGCTCGAGATTCAGAGGATGTTGTGGGCAGGCGGCAAGATGCGCAGCGCCCCCATTTCGGACCTGCTGATCGCCGCGGTGGCCGAGCGTCACCGCGTCACGATCATCCACTACGACGCCGACTACGACATCATCAACTCGATTACCGGACAGGCGACAATGTGGGTTGTCAATCGTGGAACCGCCGAGAGCTGAATGCCGCCACGCTGATCCGCGCCATCGAGTTCCAGCCGGTCGCCATCGACGAGGCTGTTGCTGATGCCTGGGCGTGCCTGCGAATCACACTGCGCGAGGCTGGATTCCGAATGCCGGTGAACGATTCATGGATCGCGGCCAGGGCCAGCCCCACGCGTGAGCGAGGTTCTGCAGCGGCGAACTACGCCGGTGACGGAGAACTGGCTTCATTGGCGCACGCTCGAAGCCACGGGCTGCGCCAGCAGCCGTCGCCGTCGGTCACTAGATCGTCGAGCCAGGCGGGGCCATCCCGTCTTGGCAGGTCGATCACGCGGGCCAGCGCGGCCAGCCGGTCGGCGTCGCCCATGTCGGGGCGCACGAGCGGGAGCGCAAGTAAGGCCTCGGTTCGGGTCAAAGTGACCTCCAGCGATTCGAGCGCTAGCGCCCGGCGACTGCGGTCGGGCGAGCCGAGCGCCTGCAGTGCTGAACTGGCCTCCAGACCGTGGCGCACGGCAAGCACGGCGACCACCAGGCGGCGCGCCAGATCGACCTCGTCTGCCAAGGCCCGGCCCAAGGGGTCGTCACGATGGACGCCGAGGGAGCGGATGGCGGCGAGCGCTCGCGCCGCGTAAGCGGCGCCGTCGTGAAGCACGCGGTCGAGGTCCGCCGCCAACGTCTGGTCGACCGCAGCGCCGCGCAGCGCGTCGAGTGCGGCGAGGCTCACCACGCGGTCGGGATCGTCGAGCCGGTTCCGAAGGACGGCGCGCGCCCTCTCGTTGTCGAGCACTCCACATGCGCGAACGAGGCGCAGCGCCGTCGGAGTCGGCGTCGACCCGCCAGCCAGCGCCGCGTCGACGGCCGATGTGACGGCCGCGCCGAGCCGGCTCAGGGCGCGCCCGGCAGCGGCGGCAGTTGCGGTGTGGCCGAGCGCGGCGACGATGGGATCGACCATCGCCACGTCGTCGGACCCGACGGACGACAGCGCGACCAATCGCACGGTGGGTTCGTCATCGACCAGCAATCGCGAAAGCACGGTGCGGTCACCGCCGACGACGGCCAGAGCGCCGGCCGCCGCCCGGCGCTCGGCCGGGTCGGCTGATAATGCCGACGCTGAAATCTCGTCTGCCAATCGGCAGCGCGCCTGTCCGTCGAGCGCAGCGAGCCGGGCCAGCGCGCCCAGCCGCACGGCGGGCCGGGCGTCGTCGGCAAGGCGTTCCAGTTCGACCACCACGGCGGCCGAGGTCTCGCCGACCACGAGGTCGAGCCCAAGTCGAACCTCGCTGACATCGTCGCTCACCAGCAGTTTGTGCAAGGCGGCGGCCTCGGCTTCTCCGTGCAGGTCTACGACGTGGTCGGCGAGAAGGCGCCGCTGCAGGCTGGCCGCCAGCTCTTGGCGATAGGCGCGTGACATCGATGCGGCCACCACGGTCCATCCCGCACACAGCACGATGGCGAACACGATCACCGCCGCCAGCGCGCCGGGCAGGAGTTGGAAAACGAGCAGCAGAACTCCGGTGATGCCGATGGCCGCAGGGACCCCGATGCCTTCGACGCTGGTCTGCACGGCGAGGCGCTCATCGACGGGCAACACCTGGTACGCCGCGTTGATCGATGTGCGGGTGGTCCCATCGGTCAGCGCGACGTCACTGATTCGAGCCAGCGCGGTAAGCGTGAAGAGCCCGAACGATCCGCCGCCGACGAGGGCCAGCGGCACGACCATCGCAGCGACGAGCACCGTGACGAACACGGGGTTCGCCACCAGGCCGAATCGAACGCCAAGGCGTCGCAGCAAGAAGCCGGCGAGCAGGGCGAGGAACACGATGTCGATCAGGTTCAACACGACTGTGTACTTCGCAAGGAAGCGAGTGAGGTCGTCGCCCGCATAACGGTGCGAG
This sequence comes from Acidimicrobiaceae bacterium, assembly GCA_031404435.1. GTDB lineage: Bacteria > Actinomycetota > Acidimicrobiia > Acidimicrobiales > Ilumatobacteraceae > VFMC01. Next base: position 6,922 of record JANNHO010000446.1, read on the forward strand.
GCACGATCGAAGAACAAGAAATCGACGACCTGGGTGCCCATGGCCGACAGCATCTGGTAACCGAACACAAGCATCACGAAGGGCTGCGTGAGTAGGCGCCGCAGCGGCGGGCGTAACTCACCGGCGGGCTCGCCGGAGTCGTGCTGCGAGAGGGCCCCGGGGTGGTGCCGCCACGTGACGAGCAGCAGCCCGAGGAACATGAGTTCAAACATGGTCGTTCCGAGTAGCAGGTTCCGAGTGGACCCCAGCAGCGCGAGCAGCGGGATGCCGGCGAGCCCGCCGGCCAGGAACCCGACAGCGAACGCCAACACGATGCGCGGGAACTGCGCCTTGATTTCGCGCACATCCAGCATGCGCCCGGCCTGGCCCCCGATGAACACGAAGCCAATCTGGATGAGGATCGGGAACGACACCAGCAGCAGGGCGGAGATCCAGCTGCCACCGGCCAGCAGCACGAGCCATGAACAGAAGAACACTGCCGCGAAGGCCCCCAGCACCCCAGCTGCGACGGCGACCAGCGGAAACCGCCGGACAGCTCTCGCCATCACGGCAGAGATCGGGATGCCGATAGCAGCGATCGCAATGTATGTCGCCGGGAGCCACGACGACCCGTAGGCATCGAGGAAGAGCGAGTTGGCCGGGACCAACAGTAAAGCCATCGTCATGCCGAACGCCACTGCCTGGGCCATGAGCAGGAGCACGACGTCGCGCGTGGTCTGCTCGTGCGACCTGTCGCTGGCCGTCACGCTACCCACCGCCGTTTGGCGCGGTATGCGCGGCCGCAGCCCGCAACTTTGCCACGAGCGAGGCAATCACCCCGTTGGCCAGCTCCGGCCAGTCGAGGAGGAGTTCGTCGAGCACCGGCTTGCGGACCGTGAGAAGGTGTGTCGGCTCCAGCGCGGTGACAGTGGCCGACCTGGGTTCGGGCACTAGCACGGCCAACTCCCCGACGATTGCCCCGGCCCCCAACTCGACCAGCGTCGTATCACCGCGATGGACTCGCACTCGTCCCGCGACGACCACGAAGAGGTGATCTTCAACGGCGCCCTCCTCGATGATTGTCGACCCGGCGTCGACGCGCAGTTCGTCGCTCGACTCGGCGACAGCGACCAGCACTCGACCCGGGATGCCGGCGAACAAGTCGACACGATGCAGAGTCGCAACTCGGGTGACGACAGGCAAACGGTCTGTCACGGCCGCTCCACGCGAAGGATGCTGGCGATCTCGTGCGGTTCGTACGGGCGGAACCACTCGCGCGCGTAGAGTTCGGCCGGGATCAGAACCACCTCGACCGCCCTTTCGGCTGCGACGTCGCTGTTGCGACCGGCGCGCCGGATGACACCGGTGACACCGACCAGCATCCACGCGCCAACCGGCTGTGCTGCGTAGCCGCCGAGCGGACGCACGACAAGACCAGGCCCGGTGGCCGCGTACACGAATGCGGAGGGCGACCCGGCCGCGGCCAGTACCTCGCCAGCTTCCAGTTTGGCGGTGCGTACGTCCTCGAAGGCGGCGACCGGGTCGACCGCGCCGACTCGTAAACCGTGCGCGCCGAACCCCTCGATGATCTCGCCGGCCCGGGCCGAACCCGGCGCCACGGGGGTGGCCCGGTGGTAGCGCTCGCGCTCTAGCGGGGCAGCGCCCTCGACATCGGCCACGACGACGACCCGACCAGCGAGCTCAGGATGCATCGATACCAGGTGGGCGGCGACCTCGTCGGCGAACGCCGGGCGGTCAGCCGGACGCTCGAGTTGGACGAGCATTTCCGCAGCCCGAAGTAGGGGGTGCGGAAGGCCGGTGGCGTGCCGGGCAGCGGCAAACGAGGGCAGCACGTCGGCCTGGATGTCGGCGACCACCACGGCGGTAGCCCGCGCCGCCCTCTCGCAGGCTCCGTCGTCGGTGAAGTCGCCCCGGTGGAACGCGACGCGCAGGTGCCCGTTCTCCGTGACTACCGCGACACGGACGTTGGCCTCGCCGGCGCTTTTCTGATCGTCGGATCGCATGTGCAGGAGGTCGGTGTTGGCGGCAACGCGCAGGGCATACACAGCGCTTCCGGTTGCGGCGGCGAAGACCATCTCGTAGCCGGCGGCCGTACGTAGCGATGTCCCCCGCTGGCGGAGCGCGTCGGCCGCTCGCAGCACCCGCACGGCATCGATCACGTCGTCAACGAAGCGCTTGTGCTCGACGGCTCCCGACACCAACCATCCGTATGCCTCGGTCGTCGGGTCGTCGTAGCGGTCGACGTTGACCGGCAAGTCGATCAATCCTTCGCCGGCATCGGGAGTGCGCCCGGATGTCTTGTGCGCCTCGAGGTCGGTGAACACCGCACGCATCATCAGCCGCCGAAAGGCCGCAGGGTCGTCGAGCACGGCAGCCGGCACGGTCGACTTGCTGTGTGCCGCGGTGAGCGACATGACCTCGCGCAAAACCACGTCGAGCGGAACGAGGAACGGCGCCTCCGCCGCGACCGTCCGCAGACGGTCGACTACCGGCCCCGAGCCCTCGACGAGCAGATCGATCACGTCGTCCATCGCCGTGCTGAATGGGAGCTGGGCGCCGAAAAGCGCATGCACCCGTCGACCGTCGAGTGTCTGGTCGAACATGCCGGTGTCGTGCAGGTAGGTGATGAGCAGCCCGTAGGCGACCAGGAAGGTTTGGCGGTCAGATGGCCGGGCCGCGAGGAGCCGGCCGTTCGCCGTGGCTGCCAGCTCGATGAACGAAGCGGCAATGTCGCGCACGTGAACGACGCCGTGATCGGCGAACAAGGAGGGGTGTGCCGTGGGATTCGCGAGAAAGCACTCGTCGTGGCGCAATGCCTCGATGGAGGCGCTTGCTTCGACGGGCTCCCAGAAGCGCTGCTCGATCAGCCGCCGCACCGAGGAATCGAGCAACCCGTCGAGGGTCGCCGAATCCGGCTGCGGTCGCATCGGCTCAATGTAGACCCCCATCTCTCGGTGACTCGCACGGCGGCCGGTCGCTCGCGCCCAGACTCTCACAACGTCGAGGAGCGATGCGCGATTCGCGAACGAGCGTGACCAAGTACACGGGTAGATCGTCGAGGAGTTCGTTCGTTGCTAGCATTGCTGTCATTGACAGGTGAATTCGAGGCAAGGAGAAACACGTGGCAACACTCACGATTCGAGGCCTTGACGATGAATTTCGCGCCCGCTTACGGGTGCGCGCCGCCGAAAAAGGTCGCTCGATGGAGGCAGAGGTTCGAGAAATCCTGCGTGAAGCGCTGACCGAGCCATCAGGGCGCGACCGTCTCGGAAGCCGCATCCAGCAGCGATTCGCAACGCTCGGAGGAATCGAACTCGACCTACCGGCACGCACCGACCTTCCCCGTGCAGCCACGCTGCCGTGATCGTCCTCGATACCAACGTCGTGTCCGAACTCATGCGGCCCGAGCCGGCTGCCGCCGTCGTCGATTGGGTCGACCGCCAGCCAGCGGCCGATGTCTATCTGACTGCTATCACTGTTGCCGAACTGCTCTACGGCGTCGCTCGGTTCCCCGAAGGGCGCCGCAAGACCGACATCGCTGAGCGCGTCGAAGCCATCATGTCCGAGGATTTCGAACACCGAGTTGTCGCGTTCGACGAGGCTGCGGCGGCTCACTATGCCGACATTGTGGTTCGCCGCGAGCGAGCCGGGCGACCGATCAGCACCGCCGACGCGCAGATCGCAGCCACGTGTCGCAGTCATAGCGCTGTACTCGCGACCCACAACGTCGACGACTTCGCCGACACCTCGGTGTCGATCATCGACCCCTGGGTCAGCCATTGAAATGACCGTCGGGGCCAGGTGCCCCGCGACTTCGATGCTCCGCTGGACACCGAGATATGGGCGTCACTCGATGAAGGACGAAGTACGAGGTCGCCGCAGCGGCAGCTACTTTCGAATGTTCGCAACCGTACGATCGGGTGCTGAGGGCAACGCCTCGATGCGTTCGCCGATGCGGCTGCGGGCCACGTCGCTGCAGGCGCCGACGACCTCACCGGTCATCTCGTGTCTGAGAACGAAGCCGGGCTCGAGCCCGTACGACTCACACGCGTTCGGCTGTCGGTTCTGCGGGGTTCGAGCCTCTCGTAGACTCGGGCGATGACCAGTGAATCGCTCGACCCGGATCTCGGTGCGCTCTTCGATCAGCACGTGGCCTCAGAGTTCGAGGCCAAGGACGCGGACGCGACGATGGAGACGATGACGGAGGACCCAACCGTCATCCACGTTCCGGTACTCACGGGAGGTCGGGGGACCGAGGAACTTCGCGCCTTCTACCGTGACTGGTTCATCCCGGCGTGGCCCGAGGACGTGGACGTCGAGCAGGTCTCGAGAACTGTCGGCTCGGAGCGTGTGGTCGACGAACTGATCATGCGGTTCACCCATACCTGCGAGATGTCGTTCTGGTTGCCCGGAGTCGCACCGACCGGACGGCGCGTCGAACTCCCGCTCGTGGTCGTCATGGGGTTCCGGAACGGTCGGGTCGCTTCGGAGCACATCTATTGGGACCAGGCGTCCCTGCTCGCTCAGATCGGGCTGTTGGACACGACCGACCTGCCCATCGCTGGCTCTGCCCAGGCGCAGGCGCTCATCGACCCATCCGTTCCGCTGAACAAGATGATCACCGAAATGCTCTAGCGGGACCTTCCTGGTTGTCCCGTGAACAGGCATCGGTTTCGCTCGTCGGCCAACAAACGATTGACACGGAAAGAACCGGAGTATCGGAGACCACGATACGCAAGATCGAACGCGGCGACTCTTCCGTCGCACTCGGAACAGCGTTCGAGGCAGCATGCGTTGCGCGGGAATCGCGTGTTGCGCAGCATCGCCGACGCCGCCAATCCCCCGTCCGCCGCTGCTGCAAAGTCAACGAGACCCACAAATCGCGGACAAATGGCCTTTCAGGCGCGGTCAAATCGGCCAGAAAACTCTTTAGTCAGGGCATTCACGCTCACAAACTGGTGTCGAAGGGGGACTTGAACACTTGCTTCGCCGGTTTTGGGCTGTGTCGGCCGATGTTCAGTAGTGCATCTGAGCAGGGATTTCGCGCATTCTTAAGTCGTCTCCGTATGGTCTGATGTTGTCCCGTAGTGAGCTTCTTGTGACCATTCCGTGAGCACGAGGAGTCATGCGAGGCGAAGCCCGAGGTACGTGGCGAGAGCTTCGTCGAGACTCCACAGCTCCTCCATCGTGAGTCGACCGACTCGTCGACCTAGTCGCTGAACGTCGACGGCGCCGAGTTGCTCGATCAAGACCAGCGTCGTCTCGCCCTGGACCTCGACCGGAGGTCGAAACGATGCCGGTCGAGCGCTCCGAGACGTCGGAGCGACGATCACGACGGACCTCGGCAGAAACTCGTCCGCCTGCACCACGACCCCGAAGCGAACCCCATGTTGCTCATGTCCAAGCCCCCTCGGGATCTTGAACCGAAACACCTCACCCCGCTGCACGCATGGACTCCATGAGGCCAGCGACGGCAAGCATCTCCGCTCGATCCGCCTCATCTGCCTCCAGTGCAGCCACTTCCTTCACGAGTTCCGCGCTTCGGCGGACTCGGCGGGCTGACTCGATCAGCGACGACCGAATCGCGTCCGAGGTAGACATGCCGCGTGCATTGAGGACCCGGAGCGCTCGCTCCGATTCATCGTCAAGTCGCACGGAGATAGCGGAGGACATCCCGAGAGCGTATCGCGAAGTGTCATACTTGCCGGGAATATCCGGATGGCGGTCACGCTCGGAAGATGAGGCCCGCGACCTTCTCCGCCGCGTCGCGCTGCATCCCGACTGACACATGCGAGTAGATGTTCAGCGTGACGCCAATGGTTGAGTGCCCGAGTCGCTCCTGAACGACCTTCGGGTGCACGCCGGCCCGCAACGCGAGGGTTGCCCCCGTATGGCGGAGCCCGTGCACTGTGACCGCTGGAGCGCCCACTTCTGCACCCGCCGGTCGAACTCTGTTTATACCCGCTCCGGGTGGTACGGCCGACCGTCCGGGAGGCAGAACACGAAGCCGCGATCTGTGGAACCGGCGCCCACCAGGAGTCGCTCCTCGAGCTGGGCTCGACGTTGGTCGTGCAGCGCTGCGACGGTCACGCCGTCCAGCTCGATCGAGCGGGCGCCAGCCGAAGTCTTCGGCGTGCCGATCGACTGGACGTGATCAACGGTGATGACGGTCTGCGACACCGGCAGCACGCGCTCGTCGAGGTCGACGTCCGACCAACGGAGGCCGAGCGCTTCGCCGCGCCGTAGCCCGGTCGTCGCCAACAGCAGCCAGAGCGCGTAGTACCGGTCGACAAGGCCGCCTTTGCCGCGGTACGAGCGCGAGCGCTGAAGGAAGTCCCCGAGTGTCGCCGCGTCCCACGCGCTCACCGTTGAGGACGCACTCGGCACCTTCGGGCGCCGACTTCGCTTCGGTCGAGCCACATCCCCCGGGGCAACCGCACAGTGGTCGATCTTGACGCCGTTGCATTCGGTGGGGCCGTCCGGTGACGCATTTCATCGGTGCCGCCCTGCGCGAACATCGATGGGCGCCAGCGAGAGGCAGGCAACCCGACCGACATCGGCGGATTCGGCTGCGAGGAGGCCGGCAGCGATCGCGACGAATGCTGCGGCTGCGACGGGCATCTCGCCTCATTCGGGGTCGGCTGATGCAGGTTCGGGACGTGGAGACCGCCCGGACGCATCATCCAGTAGTTCATGAATCCGATCGTCGACTGCCGGCTCCTTCGGAGCAAGGGCGCGACTCACACGGGTGTTGGCCCCAGTTTGTTTCCGGGACTCGGATGGCTGGCTCGCCTCCATCCGTTGGTCGGCTTCGAGCAGACCTCGTCGGGCCGCCTCCCCCGGGGACCTTCGAGCGCCCATCGGAGCGTCCAACCGCTGTCGTGCCGTCAGGCCGTGAGCGCGCTCAGGCGTCGCTGACCATCCGTCTCGCTCGGACGGCCAGCTCGAGGACGAAGCGCCCTTCCGGCTCGTCGGCCGCGTGACCGGTGAGTTGGGCGATGCGTTCGAGCCGGTACACGACGGCGCGGGGGCTGAGATGGAGGCGGCGTGCGGTCCCCGACGCGTTGCCGGACTCTGAGAAGTACGCGTCGAGCGTCGCGATCAACGGTTCGGGGCCGCCACGGGCGCCATCCAGCGGGCCGAGCACGGCGCGGACCATCTCTGCGACGGTGATCGGGTCGAGAGCGAGCACCCGGTAGGGCAGCATCGACTCGAACCGGACGACCGGGTCGGCGAGACCGAGGCGGCGGGCCAGTTCGAGCGCCTCACGGGCCTCGTTGTACGAGCGCACCAGGCCGCCCGGCCCGGCGTAGGAACGGCCCACGCCCACCTGCCAGGGTCCCTCCCCGCTGTCGTGCAGGGTGCGAGCCAGGTCGGCGGCCGGGTCAGTTGCGGTGGCCGGGAGCACGCAGACGAGGACGCCATCCTTGGTGGCCACCACCACGTCGCGCCCACCGAAGGTCACCAGCACGTGGGCCTCGACTCGCGCGTGTACCGGGCCCGCGTCGACGAGGACGCGATGGGTGCGGGCCACGGTCACCAAGTGCGTGCCGGCCAGGTTGAAGCCGAACCGGGCGGCCCGCTCCCCGACCAGGTCCGGGTCGCCGCCACCGCTGAGCAGGTCATCGACGAACTCACGCCGCATCGTCTCCTCGCGACGCACGCTCTGGCGCTGCGCCCGCTCGTGGCCCTCGGCCAGCGCCTCCGCGGCGTCATCGGCGGTACGGAACAGCCCGCCTGCCACTGCCGCCACCAGCGACGCATCGGCGCGGCCGGCCCGGCCGGCGATGTCGTCCCACAACCTCCACAGCGCGCTCAAGTACAGATCAAGCAATGCGGAGAGGGCGATCCCCTGGCCGGCCGCGCCCTCGCCGATCTGGCGGCAGGCGTCCAGATCGGCCCCAGCCAACCTGCGTCCGAGAACAGCGGCTTGGAGAACTGTCTCCAGGTAGCCGCCGAGCAAGGCACGGTCGACGCCCGCCTCGCGAGCAGCCTGAGCGGCGATCCGATCGATCGCACCGTCGCGCGATGGCGCCACCAACGATTCGATCCTGGCGCGGGTAGGTCGGGCGGCGCCCAACCTCCCGCCCGCAGCCTGAGCTGTCATCTCGACCCCAAGTCTAGGCCGAGAGCGGAACCTGCCCCTCCGAGATTCGGAAGTGTTGGAAGCAACTTCGGGTCGGGAAGCGCGCATTGTCTTCTAGATCGAGGCATCACAGCATGGGTTCATGCAAGTAATCCATGGATCAGCCGCCGGCATCGACGACTCCGCCCTCCCCGCCGCACAGTGCCAGGCGGTGGTCCTGTCCTGCATCGACTACCGCTTCGTCGAACCGATGCGACGCTTCCTCGCCGCGCGCGGACTCACCGGCGCCGTCGACCTCATCGCCTGGCCCGGCGGCGCCGCCGCACTTGCCACCCCCGACCGCGACACCGTCGTCGACACCATCCGCATGGCGTGCGATCTGCACAATCCGGCCGAGATCGTGCTCGTCGCCCACCACGACTGCGGCCGGCTCGGCGGCTCCGCCTGTTTTCGCAGGACCCCGAGCCGAGATCGCTACGCTCGAAACCGCGTTGG
>JANNHO010000447.1:0-1532 GCA_031404435.1 Acidimicrobiaceae bacterium
CCCACTGGACCGTTGTCGCCCGGCGGCACCCTCTGGTAGCATTCCCGGGCCGCTGGCGACTCGATCGCCGAGGCTCGGTGACTGTCACGGGATGTGGAACACCCCGCGAGCCAACGGTCAACGGGTCACGACGATCGAGGGACCAGCGACTCGGGCGGCTAGCTCAGCTGGTTAGAGCACTTGCTTGACATGCAAGAGGTCACTGGTTCGAGTCCAGTGTCGCCCACCACATCGCTGACATCGTCAACGCGTCGATCGGGACACGCCGATACGTCCAGCGGCCTCCAGAGAGTCGAGCCAGCGGCTGCAAGCCCGACGACCGTAGCGGATCCGGCACCACCCGTGAGCGATCGGTGAACCGATCCGGGCGTCGCCCGTTAGCGCGACCACACGAGGGCGCCGTCCCACCCGGGTGGCGAACGCAGGTGGGACCGCGGGAGCAGACCTCTCGTCCTGATGACAGGCGAGAGGTCTCGTGATTCCAAAGGAGCTGGACATGGCCGACGAGCAGGGGAACGACAGCGCGGTCGATGACATCGATGCCCTCCCGGAGGTGCCCGAGCGGGGCAGCGCGACGGAACTGATGGACCACGGGGCAGCCGGCGACCCGCTGGGGCCGATGCGCCACAGCGCGGCGCACGTCCTGGCTGAGGCGGTCCTGGACCTGTTCCCGAACACGCAGCTCGGCATCGGACCGGTCATCACGGACGGCTTCTACTACGACTTCCTGCTGCCCCGGCCGCTGACGCCGGACGACCTGCCGGCCATCGAGGCGCGCATGCGCACGTCGATCGCTGCGGACCACCCCTTCGAGTTCAGCGAAGAGAGCTCGGATCAGGCGCGCGCGGCGCTGGCCGAACGCGGCCAGCCGTTCAAGGTCGAGATCGTCGACGACCTGGCGTCGGCCGCCGAGCGGGACGGCACGCCCATGCCACCCACCACGTTCTATCGCCAGGGCCCGTTCATCGACCTGTGTCGGGGACCCCACGTCGAGCGCACGGGCCAGATCGGCCCGTTCAAGCTGCTGGGAACGGCTGGCGCGTACTGGCGCGGCGACGAGAAGCGGCCGATGCTCCAGCGTGTCTACGGCACGGCCTGGGCCACGCAGGAGGAGCTCGACGGGTACCTGTGGCGCCGCGAGGAGGCCAAGAAACGCGACCACCGGCGGTTGGGCGTCGCACTCGATCTCTTCTCGTTCCATGACGTGTCGCCCGGATCGGCCTTCTGGCATCCCAAGGGCCAGCGCATCTGGCGCACGCTCGAGACGGCCATGCGCGAGCTCCAGGAACGCCGCGGCTACCAGGAGATCAGCACGCCGATCCTGGTCAGCGAGAAGCTGTGGCGCCAGTCCGGCCACTGGGACCACTACGCCGAGAACATGTTCATCGTCGAGTCCGAGAAGCAGCTCTTCAGCCTCAAGCCGATGAACTGCCCGGAGTCGACCTACATCTATCGCTCGAGCCTGCGCTCGTACCGCGACCTGCCGCTGCGCTACAGCGAGTACGGCCGGCTGCATCGCAACGAACGTTCCG
>JANNHO010000448.1:0-35180 GCA_031404435.1 Acidimicrobiaceae bacterium
CAACAGGCTGCTCGCGTGAGTGACCGCACAGCGTTCTTCACCACCGAGGTCAACACCGAGACTGACCGGCGAACCGGAGTCCTCGTCGAGTTCGATCACACCGCGAAGATGTACTCCTCGCCCTCGGATAGTCGCACAGAGCAATACGTCACGGGAAGGTTCGGCTGATGGACGAGCTACGCAAGAATTTCCATGAGGACCTCCACGAGGCAAGGAACGACCTTGTACTTCTCGCCGCCTTGGTGACCGAGGCGATCCCTCGCGCCACTGCGGTGCTGCTCGAAGGCGACCTTGAGGGTGCCGACTACCTCATCCGCGCGGACGACGAAGTCGACGCCCGTTCGCTGGACCTGGAGGAACGGTGTTACCGCATCCTTGCACTGCAGGCCCCGGTAGCCTCCGACCTCCGTCAGGTTGTCGCGTTGCTCAGGATGATTGCTGAGGTAGAGCGAAGCAACGACCTCCTGTGCAACATCTGCAAGGCGGCCCGGCGAATCTACGGCCACGAGCTCGATCCTAAGCTGCGCGGCATCATTGCCAGGATGGGTGAGCAAGCCCAGCAGTTGTACGAGGCGGCGATCGAGAGTTTCATCGAAGACGATGCCTCCAAAGCCGCAGCGATCGACGACATGGATTCGTACCTCGATGGGTTGCAGAAGCAGTTCGTGCAGGCCATCTTCGAAAGTCACGCAGCCGGACGGATCGACCTGCAGGTTGCCGTGCAGCTCGCTGTGGTCGCCCGGTTCTATGAGCGCATCGGCGATCACGCCGTCAACATCGGCGAGCGGGTCCGGTTCATCGTCACCGGGTGGATGCCCGAACACAAGGGTGCCGAACGGTACCGTCGCTTCGTCGAGGGTACCGGCCAGATCCCGGTCACCCAGGGCCTACCCGACGATTCCGCCGGCTGAGCCGCGACCATGAGCCTGCGCCAACGACACGCCCGCGATACCAGCGGGGGAGCCAACGGCGACGGTGCCCGCCTCAGCGATGCCCTCGAACAACTCGAACAGCTGCGCGGCGAGTTGGCCCGGGCACATGTGGCCCTCGACTGCGTGCCGTTGGGGGTGCTGTTGTTCGATCAGCGAGGCGCCGTCGTCATTCGCAACGCACGCACTGGCACCGGCAGCGGTCATGGCGATGTGCTGGTCCAGCAAGCGGTCGATCGCCTCGTCCACGTGGCCCTGGCCGGTCGCGACACGCACACCTCGGTCGAGCTGTTCGGGCCGCCGCGGAAAGTGATCGATGTGCACGCTGCCCCGCTGATCGATGGGGGCGCGATCGTGTCGATCGAAGACATCAGCGAACGAGCCCGCCTCGATGCCGTGCGAACGGATTTCGTCGCCAACATCAGCCACGAGCTCAAGACACCCGTCGGAGCGCTCGCCGTGCTGGCCGAGGCCATCGCCGATGAAGGGGATCTTGATGTGGTCCAGCGCCTCGCCGGCAAGATGGTCGACGAGGCGCACCGTGCCGCCTCCGCGATCGACGATCTGTTGGAGCTGTCACGAATCGAACTCGGCGGTAAGGCGGTACGCGACCCGGTGCGTGCCACAACCGTGTTGCACGACGCTGTGGTGCGGTCCTTATCGGCCGCCGAGCAGCGCAGTATCCGCCTCGAGATCGACGAGCCGGTGCAGGGTGGCGCGACCGTGCTGGGCGACCGCCGCCAGCTGGTGTCGGCGGTGGCCAACTTGATCGACAACGCGATCAAGTACAGCGAACCGTCCAGCGCCGTGCAACTGCGCGCGACTGTCGTGGACGGCTTCGTCAACTTCACCGTCAGCGACAGCGGGGTCGGCATCCCGAGCCGCGATCTCGATCGGATCTTCGAACGGTTCTACCGCGTCGACCGGGCTCGTAGCCGCGAGACCGGCGGGACCGGGCTCGGCCTCGCGATCGTGCGGCACGTAGCCACCAACCACGACGGCGACATCCAGGTCCGATCCGCCGAAGGCGAAGGCAGCACCTTCACCTTGCGAATCCCGGTTGCGCCGTGACGACCCCGGTCATCTTGCTGGTGGAAGATGAGGAGAGCTTTGTCGACGCACTGGTCGTCGGGCTTGGCCGTGAAGGGTTTCGGGTCGAGGTTGCCCGCGACGGGTTCGAGGCGCTCGAACGCTTTGACGAGGTTCAGCCCGATCTGGTGCTGCTCGATGTGATGCTGCCGCGCATCAGTGGGATCGACGTTTGCCGCCAGCTGCGCAAGCGGTCCCAGGTGCCGATCATCATGGTGACCGCCAAGGGTGCCGAGATCGACACCGTCGTTGGTTTGGAGGTGGGTGCCGACGACTACGTCACCAAGCCGTACCGCATCCGCGAGTTGGTAGCCCGGATGCGTGCCGTGCTGCGCCGCAACTCACTCGAAGGGCTCGCCGGAACTGAGCGTCCGGCGGGATCCGCTGGTTCGATCGTGGTCGGCGACGTGTCGCTTGATCCGGACGAGCACGTGGTGACCGTTGCCGGAGCGGTGATGAGCCTGCCGCTGAAGGAGTTCGAGCTCCTCCACCTGCTGCTGGCCAACGCCGGTCGGGTGCTGCCGCGCGACGTGCTGATCGACCGGGTGTGGGGCCACGACTACGTTGGCGACACCAAGACCCTCGACGTGCACGTCAAGCGTCTGCGCGGCAAGATCGAACCCGATCCTGCGACGCCAACACGGATCGTGACGATTCGTGGCCTCGGATACAAGTACGAGCGGTCCAAGCCAACTTGAGCACGGGCCAGCGGCCCTACGATGCCGGTGTGCGATTGCCCCCTCCGCCGCGATCCCGTTCGGCGCCGCCGGCGCCTCAGGCCGTGCTGAGCCGGTTCAGCAGGCTGGCACGCACGCACGCGGCGATGGCGGCAGGCGATGCGGCGATGGCGGTTGCGTTGGCCGATTCGGTGTTGTTCAGCCTGGACGCCGATGCCGCCCGAAGTCGGGTGCTGTTGTTCCTCGCGATCAGCTTCGTGCCGTTCTTGTTCATCGCCCCGCTGATCGGACCCGTGATCGACCGCACCGCTGGCGGACGGCGGTTCGTCATCCAGGTGGTCACGGTCGGTCGAGTGATCGTGTCGGCCCTGATGGCGTTTCACTTCGAGGGGTTGTTGCTGTTCCCGTTGGCGTTCGCGGCGATGGTGATGCAGAAGACATATGCGATCTCGAAGAGCTCGCTGGTGCCGAGCGTGGTGCGCACCGAGGAAGAACTGGTCGAGGCGAACTCCAAGCTCGGGCTGATCTCGGGCCTCGTCGGCTTCGTCGCGGTGCTCCCTGCCGGGGTGCTGCAAAAGACCATCGGCGGCACAGCGACGATGCTCTACTCGGCGCTGATCTTTGGTGCCGCCTTCGTTGCCGCACGTCAACTTCCCAGGGAGAAGGTTGCCAGCCGGTCGGCGGGTCGCGCTGAACGCGTCGAGTTGCACTCCGACCGGGTGGTGCTCGCCTCGACGGCGATGCTGCTGATCCGGGCCAGCGTCGGCTTCACGTTCTTCCACCTGTTCTTTTGGTTCCGCGAGCAGGAGGCCGGGCTGATCTGGTTCGGGCTATCGCTCGGCTTCGCCAGCTTGTTGACGATGACCGGCAATGCCATCGCTCCGCGCGTACGCCGTCGCGTTCGCGAAGAGACGATGCTGACAGCGGCGCTCGGCACCATCGCCGTCACTGGGATCGTCGTGACCTTGCTCGGCGGTGTTGTCGCCGGCCTGTTGCTGGCCGGAATGGTGAACTTCTCCGCGTCGGTTGGCAGGCTGGCGTTCGAATCGATCGTGCAGCACGAGGCGCCCGACGCCAACCGCGGCCGTGCGTTCGCCCAGTTCGAGACACGGTTCCAACTCGGCTGGGTAGCCGCCGGCATCGTGCCGGTGCTGATCCACTTGCCCGGCCGTTTCGGGTTCGTACTCGTCGGCATGGTCGCCCTAGCGGAGGCGCTGCTCTATCTCGCATCGGTGCGCGCGCTCGGGGTCAACCGGAAGCCGCCGCACCCGTTGCTGGCGCTCCGGAGCTCGATCAACGTTCAGCGCCGAAGGCGTGCGTCGCCGCCACGACGACAGGCCAATGGCGCACGCATCCCGCCGCCGCCGCCGGGTCCGCGACGGTCGGCCGGCTCGCAGCGGGCAGTTGACCCGCGTCGGCCCCGCGGCACCTGACGATCGGTGTCAGGACGCGTTTACAGATTGATCCGGGCGAGCCACAGGCCGGGCGCGTCGATCTCTGCCGGGGTGGGGAGGCCGCCCTCGGTATCGAACAGGCGGCGAAGCAAACCCTCGCCGGAGCGATCGACGACACCACCGACGAACTCCTTGCCGCGTTGCACCTGCGCCGAGGTCACCTGTAAACCCAAGAGCCGCTCGATGAACACGTCGCCAGCGCTCGCCTCGACGCGCCGGCGGCGGACTGCTTCGGCGATGCGTAACGCGTCGCCACCGATGAGCCGTGCTGCCACTGAATCGACCATGTAGTCGACGTAGCCAACAACGGCCGCTGTGGCTGCGTCGAGTACCGGGGCCTGCTCGATCTGTTCGGTGGAACGCACCGCGCCGAGCAGGATCTCCGGATCGGAGAAGGCCTTCTGGATCGCCTGCATCGGATCGCTCTCGTCGATCTCCAATGACGTGAGCTTGTCGGCGATGCTGGATGGGTCGGGCCGGAACGCACCGACGTGGTGCTGCACCAGCGTGGTGATCGTGCCGCGCACAACCTGGTGGGAGAAGACAGCGTGGCCGATGAGTTCCTGGGCGAGCACCCACAGCCGCATCTCGTCGAGGGGCAGCGACCAATCGGCGGCGAACGCATCGACCGAGGAGGGCACGATCAACAGCGTGGTCGCAGTTCGCGGGATCGGTAGGTCGTATTGCCCGAACGCCCGCGAGGCCAGCCGCCCGACCATCGAACCGATTGCCATGCCCATCATCGACGGAGCCATCATCTGGCTGAGGCCACTCATCATCGCCATCATCGGGTCGCCAGAACCGGAATCCGCCGGGTCGTCATCGACCGGACCGGGTCGGCCGAGCGAAACCGCTAGATCGGTGAACAGCGGCCGGTATGCGTCGAGGGTGCGCTGCGCCCATACCCCCGCGGTCGTCAGTTCGAGCGATGCACTGGTGGTCTCGAGTCCGGTGACGTCGCGAACGTGCATGTCGGCGATGGGGATCAGCTGTTCGTATGCGATGCGCACGGCTGGGTCGACGTTGCTCTCGGTCGTTCCGCCAGACGACGACAACGCCGCGAATTGCCTGGCCGCATCCCAGTTGAGCGGACCCTGGCCGGACAACGCCTTGGCCAGGTCGCCGAACATGGGGAGGTTGGCGAACGGGTCGAAGCCGCCGGGATCATCGCCACCCATGCCGGAACCATCGTTGCCTGCCATGTACAGATCCTACGGGCGCCGGTGAGCCGCGGGTCGGTCGGGGCCGCGGCAGTAGCGTAGGAACGTGCCCGAGACCCCGGTCGACCGACCCGCGACCAGCGGGGTGCCGATGACCAACGGGGTTTGGGTCAGCGACGCCGACAGCGCACTCGGCACCAGGGTGCTGGCCCGCCTCGCCGCCCACGACGATCTCGAATCGGTGCCGTTCGAGGACTGCGACGTGGCGATCTACATCGGTGGGGCCGATCCCGATGCGCGGGCGCGCCGACGCGAGAGCGTTGCCGCCGGGGCGAATGCTGTCCTCGAGCAGTTGCAGTCGGCACGACACCTCGTGGTGGTGTCGTCGGCGCTGGTGTATGGGGCCTGGGAGAACAACCCGGTGCCCCTGACCGAGGATGCCGTGCTGCGCCCCGACAACGAGTTTGGCTACGCCCGCCAACTCGCGGCCGTCGAGCAGATGGCCGACGAATGGCGCTGCCGTCAGCCCGGTCGCACCGTGGCCGTACTCCGGCCGGTGGTGTCGATGGCTGCCAACGGCACCAGCGGACTGGCCAGCGCGCTTGCCGCCGGCATGGGGCAGCGGTTCGCGATCGACGACCCGCCGGCGCAGTTCGTGCATCTCGACGACGTTGCCAGCGCCGTAACGCTCGCCGCCGTCGAGAGCCTCGACGGGGTGTTCAACGTCGCCCCCGACGGGAGCATCCCCGCCGCGAGGGTGCGCGCCCTGTCGGGCTCGGCGCCACGCCTGCAACTTCCCGCTCGGGTAGCCGAGGTCCTCGGCTCGCTGCGCTGGCGATTCCAGCGTGGGCCGATCCCGCCGGGTTTGCGCAGCTACACCAGATCACCGTGGTTGGTGGCCAACGACAAGCTGTCGGCTCAGGGCTGGAAACCAACGGTCACCAACGAACAGGCCTATGTGGAAGGCACCGAGGCGAAGTGGTGGACGATGGTCACACCAAAACGACGTCAGGAGATGGCGCTGGCCGCGATGGCCACGGGGGGCTTGGGCCTCGTGGTGGCCGTGGCGCGGGTCATAGCGTTGGTTCGTAGGCGCCGAGCGTCACGCTGACGGTGCGCACCTGCGTCGCCGGTGGTGGCTGGCGCACAGTGGTTGGCGGGTTCGCAATCGTGGTCGGGGAGACCCCGGTCGACACAGCCGTCGTTGCGATCGTCACGACCGCCGATGTCGAAGCCGCTGTCGTCGACGTGGACACTGCGGTCGAGGTCGTTGCGGTGGTTGCGGTCGTGGCAGTCGGGTTGGTCGTCGTGGTCGGTGCCGCCGCGGGGGTGCTCACCGGAGTGGGGGGTGCTGCGGTGGAGTTTGCCGGTGCGAGCGACGTGGTGGTGGTGGTCGCCGCAGCCGGGGCGCTCGGCGGCGAACCAGCCGGGGCAGGCGACTGCACGGTCAACACCACGACCGTGCCCGGCGGCTTGGTCGCGATCAGGGCCAGCACTTCGTCGACCGTGGCCACATTGACACCGTCGATGGCGGTGATCCGTTCACCCACGACCAATCCGGCCAGGGCCGCAGGGCTGCCCGGAGCAATGACCGCGATGGTGAGTGGCGCCGTTGCCGAACCGCCGAAGCGAACACCGAGCCAACCCGCGGCCGCATCGACCGGCGCAGGGTCGTCGGGTGACGGCGCGTCGGTCGAGCTCGGTGAGGGTTGATCGGCAACTGAGGATCCATCGGCGGGATCGACGATCGGCACTAGTTCCACGTGGGCGCCGGACTCGTCGCTCACCACCGTGCACAGTGCGACCAGGGCCCCATCGCGGTCGACAACCGGGGTGCCCTCGACGATCGCCGATGCATCGAGCAGCGCGGTCCCGTCAGCGTCGTTGGTGATCTCGGTTGGCTGCCCGGACAACACCACCAGGTTCTGGCCGGGCTCGGCGGCAGACACCGCAGAAAAGCCGACGACCTCCAGCGCCGAGCTCGGGTGGATCATGGCAAGATCGCCGGCAAAGGTGACGACCCCATCAGTTGGGCCGTCGATGCTCATCATGCTGACGTCGGTGCTGCCCGACACCGCCAGCGCGGTTGTGACGATGAACGATGCGTCGCCGATCGCCACACCGATCGCCGACGATTCGTCGGCACCGTCGATCATGACCAGCACCGTGTTGGTCGGTACCAGCTGATCGGTTGCGGTGTCCACGCTGGCGGGGGTGATGCGTGGCGGTGCGCTGGACGGGGTGGCCGCGGCCGCGGCGGAGGTTGGGGCGAACTGCAACGTGGCGGGTTCGCCGCTGAACTTGGCCGCAGTGACCGACGACGTGGCGATCGGGGACGTGGTGGCTGCGAGCTCACCACCCATCGGGGTGAGCAACCACAAAACCGCGACGCCGAGCACACACCCGATCGCACCCGTGGTGACCATGAGCCCGCGACCGATCGCCATCGGTGGCTCGGATGCGACCCAGGCTGCGTGACCCAATTCGCTCGGATGGCGCCAGTGGCGCTCGTGGGTCGGGGTGGGCGCGGCGGGGTAGAGCTCTCCGTCGTGCCCGTCATCCCAGGCGTCTGCAGACTCACTCCGCTCCACGACCAGGAGATCGTAGTGAGGTGGCCCCGCCAGCGTGCATCGCCCGGTGAGAGCCGTGACGCAGCGGCTACGATAGGTCCGTGAATCCACCAGGAAGCGACGAGACATGGGTGGGTCTCACCGATGAGTCGCTCCCGATCGGCGAGGTGTACGAGTGGTGCGTGGTGCCCCGTTGTGGCGCTGTGGTCCTGTTCAGCGGCACCGTTCGAGACCATTCGGTCGACGAGGGTGCGGTCGACGACGAAGCGGCGATGCGCGACGATGTGCAATTCCTCGAGTACGAGGCGTACACCGAACATGCCGAGGCGTCGTTCCGAAAGATCGTCGATGAGTTGCGTGTCCGGTGGCCACGGACCGGGCGCGTCGCTCTGTTGCACCGCGTCGGCCGACTCGAGCTTGGCGAGAGCTCGGTGGTCGCTGCCGTCAGCGCTCCCCATCGCCCCGAGGCGTTCGAGGCGGCGCGGTATGCCATCGATGCACTGAAGGCCAGCGCCCCGATTTGGAAGCGCGAGACGTGGTCGTCCGACGCAACGTCAGCCTGGGGTACCGGGGCCCATGCCCCGGTCGACCCCGCGACCGTACCATCGGCTCGCGCCAGCATCCGGAGCAGCTGATGGAAATTTTTGTCGTGGTGGTGCTCGTGCTGATGGTGCTTGTCGCCGTCGTCATCCTCCAACGGCGTGGCCGGCCGCGCCAGGATGATGGGATGAACACGTTCCGTCGCCACATCGACGCGCTGTCGCCAGAGGCACGTCGCGAATCGATCGATCGAGCGCGCCGACACGACGAAGGCAAGCGCTGACGTGGCCCGTGACCTCGCCATCGATCTTGGCACCGCGAACACGTTGGTGTACATGAAGGGCAAAGGCATCGTGCTCAACGAGCCATCCGTCATCGCTCTCAACCGCCAGACCGGCGAAGTCCTCGCGACCGGCCGTGAGGCCTGGCAGATGATCGGCAGAACTCCCGGATACATCGTTGCCGTGCGACCGTTGCGCGGGGGTGCGATCACCGACTTCGAGATCACCGAACGGATGATTCGGCTGTTACTGCAGCGCGTCGGTGTGAGCCGGTTTACTCGCCCGAAAGTGGTCATCTGCGTGCCGTCGGCGATCACCGAGGTCGAGCGACGCGCCGTGACCGACGCAGCTCGCCGCGCCGGTGCCGCCGACGCCCAGCTGATCGAACAGCCGATGGCCGCTGCGATCGGTGCCGACCTCCCCATCGACGAACCGATCGGCAACATGGTCATCGACATCGGCGGCGGCACCAGTGAGACAGCGGTCATCAGCCTCGGTGGCATCGTCGCGCTCGAAGCTGTTCGTGTCGGCAGCTTCGACATCGACGCGGCGATCCAGAGCTACGTCCGCCGTGAGCACGGGATCGCCGTCGGTGAACGCACTGCCGAAGAGGTCAAGGTCGCGATCGGCTCGGCCGAAGCCGGCCCCGACGAGAACCAGGCCGAGGTACGCGGTCGCGACCTGATGACCGGCCTGCCGAAGACCGTGCTGCTCACCGCCGAGGAGATCCGCGTCGCCATCGACGATGTGGTCAGCAGCATCACCGCGTCGGTGGTGCGCTGCCTGTCGAAGGCACCGCCGGAGCTCGCCCAGGATTTCCTCGTGCGCGGCATGTACCTCGTCGGCGGTGGCGGGCTGTTGCGTGGGCTGGCCCAGCGCATCGAGAGGGAAACACAGGTGCCGGTGAAGATGTCGAACGTGCCCCTCGAGGCGGTCGTCCTCGGTGCCGGTCACTGCATCGAGCACTACGACGCCTTGAAGAGCATGTTCATGGGGGCCCGGCGCTGATGCCGGTGGCCGGCACCGACATCACCTGGCAGCTCGGTGACGGTCACGTCGGTCTGATCACCTTGAACCGCCCGGCGGCTCGCAATGCGCTCACGTGGGAGATGTACGCAGAGCTGGAACGGCTGGTTCGTGGCGCCCCGGACCAAGGTGCGCGATGTCTGGTGATCACCGGGACGGATCCTGCGTTTTGTAGCGGCGATGATGTGCGCCAGGTGATGGGTGGCGGCGTGGCCGGCGCCGCGCCGTTGCGCACCGAAACTGCGGCGTTGCGCGTACCGCGACTGACGCCGGCGGCCGACGCGTTGCTGCACACCGACGTGCCGGTGATCGCCGCGGTCAACGGTGCGGCCGTGGGGTGGGGGATGGAACTGGCGATGATGGCCGACATCCGCGTTGCCAGCGAGCGGGCCAAGTTCGGCGAGTTGTTCGTGTTGCGCGGGCTAGTCAGTGACGTCGCAGGTCTCGGGCGGTTGGCGCACCTGGTCGGACGCGAACGGGCCGCCGAGATGTTGTTCACCGGCGAGGTGATCGATGCCCGCGCCGCGTTCGACGCCCGGCTGGTGAGCCGGGTCGTTGGCCATGCCGATCTGTTGCCAACAGCGCTCGCATTGGCCGAGCGCATCGCCGCCAACCCACCACTGGCCGTACAGCGATTGAAAGCAGGAATGCGCGAGGCACTCGACCCGGATTGGAACGACCTCGGCCGGTGGGTCAGCGCTACTCTTGGCGAGTTGTTCCAGACCGCCGATCATCGCGAGGGTGTGCGCGCCTTCCTCGACAAGCGGCCGGCGACGTTCGAGGGTCGATGAGCCGAATCGCCGGCGCCGATTCGAGCGACATCACCGAAGGCCTCGCCAAGATCCGCGATCAGTTCTCGCTTCCAGCAGGCTTTCCTCCCGAGGTGATCGAGGCCGCCAGCGCTGCGGTTGCCCGCCCGGTAGGGGATGAGCACGTCGACCGCACCGGCTTGCCGTTCGTCACCCTCGACCCGGCTACCTCGACCGATCTCGATCAGGCGTTCTGTCTCGAAGAGGCCGGCGACGATCTGATCCTGCGCTACGCGATCGCCGATGTCGGCTGGTTCGTTCGCCCTGGCGGCCCCCTTGACCGTGAGGCATGGACCCGTGGGACCAGCTTTTATCTGCCCGACGGCAAGGTCAACCTGTACCCGCCCGAGCTGTCCGAGGGCGCAGCCAGCCTGCTGCCCGACGGGCCGCGGCCGGCGGTGGTGTTCACGGTCCGTCTCGACAGCGAGGGCACGCCGAGCCTCGACGGTGTCGAGCGGGCGATCATTCGTAGCCGGGCCAAGTTGGCCTACGACTCGGTGACCGCCGATCAGCTCCCTGCCGCACTGCCCGAGTTCGCAGCCCGGATGACCGCCGCCGAGCAACGGCGCGGAGCGGCGCGAATCGATCCCCCAGAGCAGGAGGTGTCGCTCGATGGCGGTCGCTACCGCATCAGCTACCGGCCGCGGCTCGAGTCAGAGAACACGAACGCAGCACTGTCGTTGGCAACGAACCTGGCTGTCGCCGATGCGTTGCATCGTGCCGGAACCGGGCTGTTCCGGGTGATGGACGAACCCGACGAACGGGCGATTCGCCGTCTCCGCCTCACTGCCCGCGCGCTCGGTGTTCCGTGGCCGGGCGATGTGCCCCTCGACGTGTTCGAGCGGACGCTCCAGCCGGCGGATCCGAGCCATGGGGCGATCATGCTGGCCATTCGTCGTGCCGGCGGCGGCGCACGGTACGAGCCGTTCCGCGCCGAGGTGGTGCCGTGGCATGCGGCGATTGCGGCCACCTATGCGCATGCCACCGCGCCGTTGCGGCGGCTGGCCGACCGGCATGTGGTCCTGGCGTCACTCGCGCTCGCCAACGGTGATGCCGTGTCGGCCGATCTCAGCGAGGCGTTCACCGCGCTGCCGGAGGCGATGCGACGCGCCGATGCGAAGGGCGCCCAGATCGACCGAGCCGTGATCGATCTGGTGGAAGCTGTGGTGCTGCACGGGAGCGAAGGCGACACGTTCGTCGCGATCGTCACCGACGTCGACGATCGCGGGGCGCGCATCCAGTTGTGCGACGTCGCTGTGGTCGCGAGAGTCTCGGCCCCGAACCTGGAACCGGGCGACGAGGTCAGGGTCAAGCTGGTCGAAGCGAACCCCACCGAACGAACCACGAGCTTCGAGCGCGTCGCCTGAGCGTCGGTCGTCTGAGCCGGGACGGGGAAGGAGTCAGCCGGGCACGATTGACGTGATCTGACCGCTCGCGGACAGAACCCAGAGTTCACCGTCGGGAGTTTGGCGGATCGCAGTGATCGACGGTTGCTGGCCGATCGTCAGCGCCTGAGCTGCGGGTGCCGGAGTCGCTGCGGATGGTGTGGCTGGGATCGCGTAGATGTTCCCGCTGCAATAGTCGGCGAACACGTACCAGCCGACAAGAGAGGCGATGGTGGCGCCGCGGTACACGGCACCACCGGTGATCGAGCAGCCGTTGTCGTCGCTGTGGGTGTACTCGAAGATCGGCGGTGTCGCTCCATCGGCGGGTTGGTCGTCGTTGTAGCGCTGTGTTCCCTCGAACGCGCTCCACCCGAAGTTCAGCCCGCGGCCGCCGCCCTGCGCGGCCCAGGCCACGTTCACCTCTTCGATCGCGTTTTGGCCGACGTCGCCGAACCACAGATCGCCGGTCGCGCTGTCGAAGCTCATCCGCCACGGGTTACGCACGCCGGCCGACCAGATCTCCGGGCGGGCCCCATCGATGCCGACGAACGGGTTGTCGGCGGGAACGGTGTACGGCAGGTCGGCGGAAGGGGCCGGGTCGATCCGCAGGATCTTGCCGAGCAGATTCGACACGTTCAGCGCGCGACGTTCGGGATCACCGGCCGAACCTCCGTCGCCCATGCCGATGTACAGCATGTTGTCGGGGCCGACGGTGACGTTGCCGCCGTTGTGGTTGGAGTACGGCTGGGCGATCGTGAGCAGTTCGCGCCGCGTCGCGGTGTCGAAGACGCCGTCGTTGCCGACCGCATATTCGGCGACAACGGTGGCACCGTTGTCGGCCGTGTAGTTGATGTACGCGTGGGTGCCGTCGGCGGCGAAGGTGAGACCGAGCAGGCCCTGCTCGCCGCTGCCGGATGTGAGGTCGCTGATGTCGAGCACCGCCGGGCCGACGCCCCCGTCGCGCACAGTGACGATGCGGCCGCCCTGTTCGACAACGAACGCCGTGGCATCGCCGGTTCGCCACGCCACATCGACCGGATTGTTTGCCGTGGTCACGGGCTGCAGCGCAATCGCTGCCTCCGCCAGCGGCACCGTCGCTGCGGTTGTGGGCGCAGCTGTGTCCGTGGGTGCAGCCGTGGCCGTGGCCGCGGGGATCGCCGCTGTGACTGCGGGCGCATTTGTGGCCGCTGGTGCCGCTGTGGCTTCGGGGTCGGCGTCGGTCGCGTCGGTCGCCCCGGTCGACTGTGTTGCCCACGTCACGTCGGGCCCCGGGTTCGCTGCATCATCGCTCCCGCACCCGGCGGCCAGAGCGAGGCTGGCGGCCGCCCCCGCCGCGACCAGCGACCAGCGTGGTCGCCTCTGTCGCTGCACCACAGGATTGCGTGAGCGCGCAACCGGTGGCATCAGTGGCCCCGCGGGCCGATCCGGGCCAAACCCTCCTGGACGACGGTGATCGCGAGGGTGCCGTCAGCGGTGAAGATCGCCCCTCCGGCGAGACCGCGGCCGGCACCGCTGGAGAACGCCCGCTGGTCGTACAGTAACCAGTCGTCGGCGCGGAACGGGCGGTGGAACCACATCGCATGGTCGAGGCTGGCCATCTGCATGTCTGGACTTTCCCAGGACAGGCCGAAAGGCAACACCGTCGTGTCGAGCAGGGTCATGTCGCTCGCGTAGGTGACGATGCACGCGTGCAGGGTCTGGTCGTCGGGCAGCACACCGTCGGCACGCATCCACACCCGCTGGTGGTCGCTGGAGGTCCCGTGCCGGCTGAACGGATCGCTGTCGACGTAGCGGATGTCGATCGGCCGGGGGCGGTCGTAGAACTCTCCGATGCGCTCCTTGTACGGTGCCATCCTCGTGCGGAAGTCGGGCAAGTCGGTTGCCGCAGGAACATCGATCGGCATCGGGATCTGATGGTCGGGGCCGGTTTCTGGGACGTGGAAACTGGCCTGCAGGTTGAAGATCGCCTTGCCGTTCTGGATCGCTACGACACGGCGGGTGGTGAAGCTCTTGCCGTCGCGGATGCGGTCCACCTCGTACAGGATGGGCTTGGTGGTGTCGCCGGGCCGCAGGAAGTAGGCATGCAGCGAGTGCACGTGGCGTTCCGGGTCGTCGACGGTCCGCGTGGCCGCGACGAGGGCCTGGCCGGCGACCTGCCCGCCGAACACACGTTGACGGTTCTCGTCGGGCGAGACGCCGCGGAACAGGTTGACCTCGATAGCTTCGAGATCGAGCAGGGTCACCAGGTCGTCAAGCGCAGTCGGCACGGTCGGAGTCTCGCACCCCCGGGTGCTCTATCGTGCGCCGCATGCCGCTACTGCCCCTGTCGCCCGATGAGCTCCTTTCGACCACCCGCGCCGTTCGCAAGCGCCTCGACTTCGACCGTCCCGTCGAGGATCAGACCATCCGCGAGTGCGTCGATATGGCGATGCAGTCACCATCGGGCTCGAACAGCATGACGATGCAGTTCGTGGTGGTGCGCGACCCCGCCAAACGTGCCGCGCTCGGCGAGATCTACAAGCAGTGCTACGGGATCTATTCGTCGATGGATGGCGTGTACATCCGCTCGATCGACAAGGGCGAGGAGATGGCCAACGCGCAACAGCAGCGCAGCGCCGATTCGGCCGACTTCCTGGGTGAGCACATGGGCGACGCTCCGGCGCTGATCATCCCGTGCAGCGCCGCTGGGAGGTTGGACGGAGCGGCAGCGATGATGTCGGCTTCGATGCTGGCCAACGTGGTGCCGGCGATGTGGAGCTTCATGCTGGCGGCCCGCGCCCGCGGGCTCGGCACGTGCTGGACCACCGTGCACTTGATGATGGAGCAGCAGGCCGCCGACGTGCTCGGCATCCCGTTCGACTCGGTCCAGCAAATTTGCTTGAGCCCGCTCGCCTACACCAAGGGCACCGACTTCAAGCCCGCCGCCCGCCCGGACGCCGACTCGATCATTCACTGGGATAGCTGGTGACCGGAACCGATCGGTCGTGGCGCGATCATGCGCTGTCGGCCAACGGGTTCATGCCCGTTGACGAGGGCGACGCACTGCGAGATGCCGCGCTCGCTGCTGGTCAGTTGCTGCCAGGGTTGCCATTCCTCGAGGTTGGCTCCTACTGCGGGCGGTCGACGGTGTGGTTAGGGGCTGCGGCGCAGGCGTGCGACACCGTGCTGTTCGCGCTCGATCACCATCGTGGGAGCGAGGAGAACCAGGCCGGTTGGGAGCACCACGACAAATCGCTGGTCGATGAACGCATCGGGCGGATGGACACGTTGCCAGTGTTTCGTCGCGTCGTGTACGACGCGGGTTTGGAGCCGTGGGTGATCGCCGTCGTCGGCCGGTCACCGGTCGTGGCGCAGCACTGGCGTACCCCGCTGGCGATGCTGTTCATCGATGGTGGGCATGGTGAGGAGCCGGCCAGGGCGGACTACGAAGGCTGGACACCTCACGTCGCTGTTGGTGGCACCCTGGCCATCCACGACGTGTTCCCCGACCCCGCCGACGGGGGCCGCCCGCCGTACGAGCAGATCTTCCTTCCTGCAATCGACAGCGGCCGATTCCGTTTCACTGGTGAGTGCGGCAGCCTTCGTATCCTCGAACGAATCGAGTAGCCGCGCCCCGTTGTCCGAGCCGAACTTTGTCGGTCTCAACAGGTTCAGCCGGTCACCACCGACAAAGTTGGAGACTGAGTCAGCCGAACTCGACGCCTTGGGCGAGGGGGAGATCGTTGGAGTAGTTGATCGTGTTCGTTGCCCGGCGCATGTAGCCCTTCCAGGCGTCGCTGCCGCTTTCGCGTCCGCCGCCGGTGCTCTTTTCGCCACCGAAGGCCCCACCGATCTCGGCTCCTGACGGGCCGATGTTGACGTTGGCGATGCCGCAGTCGCTGCCATCGGCGGCGCAGAACCGCTCCGCCTCGCGCAGATCGGTGGTGAAGATGCTGCTCGCCAAACCCTGCACCACCGCGTTCTGTAGCGCGATCGCCTCGTCGAGAT
This sequence comes from Acidimicrobiaceae bacterium, assembly GCA_031404435.1. Classification (GTDB taxonomy): domain Bacteria; phylum Actinomycetota; class Acidimicrobiia; order Acidimicrobiales; family Ilumatobacteraceae; genus VFMC01. The sequence goes on from JANNHO010000448.1 coordinate 15,908, forward strand.
CGTCGTAGGTCATCACGTAGAGCACCGGCGCAAACGTCTCGGTGGCAACGATCGCCGATTGGCCGGGCATCGTCACGAGGGACGGTGCGACGTATGCCGCGTCCGGTGCCGCCGTCGCGAGGCGTCGCTCACCGCCGGTGATCACGGTGCCGCCATCACTGACGGCGGTCTGCAGCGCTGTGGCCATCCGGTCGAACGACGCCATCGTGACCAGTGGGCCGACGAGGGTGTCGGCGCGAAGCGGGTCGCCGACGGGGAGCGACGCGAACGCTGTCGCGACACGCGCGACCACTTGGTCGTGGACCGAGCGGTGCACGATCAGACGGCGAAGCGAGGTGCAGCGCTGCCCCGCGGTCCCCGCCGCAGCGAAGGTGATGCCGCGCACCGCAAGTTCGAGGTCGGCCGACGGGGCGACGATGGCCGCGTTGTTCCCGCCCAGTTCGAGGATGCAGCGACCGAACCGCGCGGCAACCACCGGTGCGACCTGCGCGCCCATCGCCGTCGAGCCGGTCGCGCTCAGCACGGCGACGCCCGGGTGTGCGGCGAGAGCTGCCCCGGCGGCGGCGTCGCCGGACACCACCTGGCTCAGGTGCTCCGGCGCATCCGTGCGGCCGATCGCCTGTTGGAACAGGGCTTGAGTGGCCAGTGCAGTGAGCGGGGTGAGCTCGCTCGGTTTCCAGATGACCGGGTTGCCGCACACGATCGCCAGTGCCGCATTCCACGACCACACCGCGACCGGAAAGTTGAACGCGCTGATCACCGCCACCGGCCCGAGCGGATGCCATTGCTCCATGAGCCGGTGACCGGGACGTTCCGATGCGATCGTAAGGCCGTGCAGTTGGCGACTCAGTCCGACAGCGAAGTCGCAGATGTCGATCATCTCCTGCACCTCGCCGAGTGCCTCACTTTCGATCTTGCCGACCTCCACCTGCACGAGTCGGGCCAGCGCCACTTTGTTCGCCCGCAGCAGTACGCCGAACTGGCGGATCAGCTCGCCACGTTGCGGCGCCGGCGCCGTCTGCCACTGACCGAACGCGTCAGCGGCGCGTGCAACAGCCCGGTCGACATCCGGCCCGCTGGCGGGCACCGCACCCAACACGGCCCCGGTGATCGGGGTCCGCGCCGGGATGCTGCCGCCGGGCGCAAGCGGAGGGGCCCCGCAGTTGGTCAGCGCCGCCGACGCGAGCGCAGTGATCTCCGCAAGCAAAGTGATTTGGTCAAGTCCGCGTCCTGTCACTGCGCCATCCTGCCAGCCGCGAACCTGCCGGGACGCTGTCGCCCGGCGAAGGACGGATCGTCGCAAGGCGAGTGCAGATGCAACAGTCGGGGTTGACCGAACAACCGAGGAGCGACGACCATGGCCGACGACGAATCCATCGACTACGAGGACCTCACCACCATGCGGCTCGACCAGGACGAACTCGACGAGCTCGTCGCCGGCGGAGGCGAGTGCATCTTTTCGTGGACGACCCAAGACGGATTCCCGGTGGGTGTCGTCGTGGCTTACGTCTACAGCGTTGGAAAGTTCTGGACCACGTGCGCCGAGCGTCGCAAGCGCGTGCCGGCTCTGCGTCGACGTCCCCAATCCGGAATCGTCATCAACCGTGGTGGCAAGACGGCCTCCTACAAGGGTAACTCGATCGTCCACGCCCCGGGCGACGCCGATTTCGACGAGTTGAAGGGGTGGTTCTACCCGACCCTGGCGCGGCTGGATCAGAACCCCGACGATCCGTATCGGCAGAGCTTCACCAAGTTCCTCGACTCGCCACACCGCGTGATCATCGAGACGGAAGCCCGTCTCGTCGTCGGCTTCGACACGGCCCGCTTCCACGCGTTCACACTCGAGGCGATGGCCGCCGGGCACGGCGCTTGATGGACCACGACATCGCGCAGGTCGACAGGGTGCTGCGGACCACCCGGTCGGTGCGCGCCCGGCTCGACCTCTCACGACCGGTGGACGACACGCTGCTGTTCGAGTGCATCGACCTCGCCGAACAGGCGCCCACCGGTGGCAACATCTCCAGCCGGCGGTGGATGGTTGTGCGCGACCCGGCCACCAAGGAGCATCTCGCCAACCTCTACCGCGACGCCGGTGGTCAGCGGATCATCGACCTCGCCGGTCGATTGGATGGCACCGGGCACACCAGCGAACGGGTGATGGCCTCCGGCGCATATCTTGCCCGTCGGCTGGCTGACGTGCCAGCGATCGTGATTGCGTGCATCTGGGGCCAACACGACGGGTCGGGCAAGCCTGGCTTGTTCGACTCGGTGCTCCAGGCTGCTTGGAGCTTCTGCCTCGCCGCCCGAACAAGGGGTCTGGGAACAGCGTGGACGACGCTGCATCTCAACCGCTCCGACGAGGTTGCCGCGCTTCTCGGCATCCCCGACGGCGTTACCCAGGTGGTGCTGCTCCCGGTGGCGCACACCGTGGGCTCCGAGTTCAAACCGGCCCGTCGACGGCCGGCGCACGAGATCACCTACTTCGACCGTTGGGGCTATACCCGCGAGCAGTCATCGGCCGACGGACAGGCCCACGTGGACGACGGCGTTGGCGTCACCGTCGAGATCGACATCAATGCCAAGCCGTCGGTGGTATGGGCGCTGGTGAGCGACGTGTCCACGCCGTCGCGATTCGGTGGTGAGCTGCAGCGCGTGGAGTGGCTCGATCCCGCACTCGCCGTGGGCGCACGGTTCATCGGTCACAATCGCCTCGAGGGCATCGGCGAGTGGAGCACCACGTCGTGGGTGAGCCGCATCGAACCCGAGCGCGTGTTCGCATGGAACGTGGTCGACCCCGATCGACCCGGAGCGCAATGGTCGTTCGAGCTCGAGTCGATCGGCCACACAGTGCGACTACGTCAACGGGTGATCCTCGGCCCGGGCGCGTCAGGAACCTCGGCGATGATCCGCAAACGCCCCGAGCGCGAACAGCCAATCCTGGAGCGTCGGCTCGGCCAGCTGAAATCGGCGATGCAGGCCACCATCGAAGGCATCCGTGACCTTGCCGAAACGCCGATGCGCGAGCGTCGCTGAGGCGGCAAGCCGCGAGCGGGCATTCTCAGCCGGTCTCCCACAGCGAATCGATGGGCGCAGCGATCAGACGCTCACCCATCGGCAGAATCTGAGTACCGGTGTACAGCAACACACCAAGGTGAAAGTTCGCGTCTGCCCTGGTACGTAGACGCCGGAGATGCCGGAGGTCATCACCTGAGACCGAACTCGATGCCTTCACCTCGATGCCCACCAATCGGCCGTCGTGATGTTCGATCACAGCGTCAACCTCATCACCGTCGCGAGTTCTGTAGTGGTACACCCGGGCAAATGCCTCCGACCAGGCAGGCTGTCGCATGATCTCACTGATGACGAAGTTCTCGATCAGTGAGCCGCGACGCGCCGGATCGCGTTCCAGACGTTCGGGTGTGAGCCCGGCGAGGTGAGTGCACATGCCAGAGTCGACGAACACCAACTTGCGGGCAGGGGGCTCGCAGTTCGATCGGCGAGTACCGAGAGCAGCCGCGCTAAGTCGTCGCGGCGCTGGTCCCTCCTCGTGTCGTGCGCTCGATGTCGTCCGAGCGATCGAGCGTCGCTGAGGTGGCCAGCCGCGGCTCCGGCTCGAACACTGCGTCGACAAACCGGTCAGGCCTGCCGTCGATTCCCCCTGGGCGAATGGCCAGAGCTCGACGGTCTCGGATCGGCCCACCAAGGCATCCGGCAGGCCGCGCAGACCCAGCAGTCGCGCCGATCCGGTGAGCAAAAACCGTCCTGGTCGGTTGTCGGCATCGACTCTCGCCTTGATCGGAAGGATCAGCTCGGGCGCACGCTGTATCTCATCGATCACCAGCAAGCCGTCGTGAGCGACGAACTCCGTGGGTAGATCGTGGCGAGCGATCAGAGTCGGGGGACGACTTCGGGAGGCACCTAGTCGAGGATGCGGGGGACGAAGATGGTGCTGGCGGGGGAGGCACCGGTGATCGCGTCGGCGGCGAGGATCACTGCGGCCGCGGTGTAGGCGGACGTTTCACCTGCGGGGAAGCGTTCGCCGCTGGGGTAGACGATGCCGGTCCAGTACGAGCCGTCGTCGAGGCGGTGCGATCTGGTCCAGCGCAACAGGTCGGTTGCGGTGGACACATCGCCGATCGCGGCGTAGGCGAGTGCGGCCTCGGCGGTCTCGGATGCGGTGACCCATGGCTCGTCGCTGACGCAGCGGATGCCCTTGCCTTCCATCGCGAACGTGTCCCAGCCGTCGGCCAGGCGGGCCTTGGCATGTTCGCCGGTCATTGCCCCGGAGAGCACCGGGTAGTACCAGTCCATCGCCCAGCGTTGCTTAGGTTCGAACGCGTTCGGCTCGTTGGCGACGATGTGGGCGAGATGATCCGCTGCCGCAGCCCATTCAGCACGGGGCTCGTTGATCAGCGCGGCGAGGTTGGCTGCACAGCGCAGAGAATGGGCGATGCTGGACGATCCCGTGAGCAGCGCGTAGTCCCATGGCCGCGACGATTCGGTGCGCGCCCACAGCACGGTGCCGTTGGGTCGGCGCATGCCGAGAACCCACTCCATCGCCCGGTCGACCGTCGGCCACAGGTGGTCAACGAAGGCCCGGTCCCACGTGCACAACCAGTGATGCCACACGCCGGTCGCGATGTAGGCGCACACGTTGGTGTCGAGCTTTGCTTCCTCCACGGAACCGTCAGCCAGGTAGTAATTCCACCAGCTTCCGTCGGGGCGCTGTGTATCGACCAACCATTCGTAGGCCCGCTCGGCCTCACGATGGAAGCCGGCAACATCGAGCGCCATCGCCGTTTCCACGTGGTTCCATGGATCGCAGTGCCCGCCTTCGAACCACGGGATCATCCCGGTGTCCAGTTGCAGACGGGTGATCGATTCGGCGCTGTCGGTCACCTCGTCGGCGCTGAGCACCTGGTCGATATCGGGGGTGACGCTCATGATTTGGTCCCGTAGACGACGAAGCTCTTGCCGAGCAACGGCGACAGGCCGCGCTCGAGCAGCTTCAACCCGACCGGCTGCGAGGTGATCTCCCATTCCAGCAACTTGCGGTAGGTGTTGACTGCCTTGCTGTCGGTGCGGCGTGGGCCGACCAAGCACTTCAGCCACCAATACGGCGAATGCAAGGCGTGGGCGTGATGGCTGCCGGTGATGGTGAGGCCGGCGGTGCGCAGCTTGGCCTTCAATTCGGTGGCGGAGTAGATGCGAACGTGGCCGCCCTCGCTCTTCGGGGCGTGGTACTCGTCGCTGAGCATCCAGTTGACCTTCTCGGGCAACCAGGTTGGGACCGTCGCTGCGAACGTGCCGCCGGGCTTGAGCACGCGTACGAACTCGGCGATTGCGCCGGTGTCGTCGGGGATGTGCTCGAGCACTTCGCTGGTGATCACCCGGTCGAAGCTGTTGTCGGCGAAGGGGAGCCGGGTGGCGTCGCCGCGCATCACCGCCACGTAGCGAGTTGCGGTGATCTCATTGGCCTCGATCATCGCCCCGAACACCGCCCGCGTGGCGACCACTTCATCCATCGCGTAGTCGAGCGCAACCACTTCGGCACCTTGTCGGGCGAGCTCGAACGCGTGGCGGCCGAAGCCTGCGCCCGCGTCGAGCACGAGGTCGCCCGGTTGCACGCCGAGTCGGTCGGTTTTGATGGTGAGCATCGGAGTTCAGCGCCTGCCGTTCGCTCGCGACTTGGCGATGTTTGCCGGCATCGCCAGCACCTCGCGGTACTGCTCCACGGTGAGCTGCGCGCAGTGCTGCCAGCTCCACCGCTCGGCCACACGTTGACGGCCGGCCGCTCCGATGCGGGCGCGAAGTTCGGCGTCGTCGAGGCCACGGCGGATCGTGGTGACGAGCGCTTCGACGTCACCGGCGCGGCACTGCAGCACGCTGTCCCCGTCAGTTCCGGTCACCTCGGGAAGCGCGCCGCCGTCGGTGGCGACGACGCAGATCCCGGTGCTCATCGCCTCGATCGCCGGCAAGCTGAACCCCTCGTACAGGCTGGGGACCACGGCCAGCTCGGCCTCGGCGTACAGCTCGACGATGCGTTCGTCGGTCACGCCGGACACGAAATCGATGTAGGGCCGCAGGCCGAGCTTGTCGATGAGGTCGGAGCTGGCACCCTCACGTGCGGTGCCGACGATGGTGAGGCGGATGTCGCGCTCGGTGCGCAGCTTGGCCATCGCCTCGAGCAGGAACGCCAGGCCCTTCAGGGCGACATCGGCCGATGCGGTGGTGATCAGCCGACCGGGTTGACGGGCCACGCCCGGCAGCGGTCGGAACAGATCGGGATCGACGCCGACCGGCACGAGGCGCATCCGGTCGAGGTCGACGCCCATGTCGGTGTGGATGTCGTTGATGCTGTTCTTGCTGACTACCACGATGCGCGGCATCCGCCGGGCAACGCGGCCCTGCATCTTCACGAACCCGTACCAGCGCCCTACGCTGCGGCGCTTGCGACGATTCGTGGTGTGCTCCATCTCGAGCGCCCGGTCACGGGTGATCGGATGGTGCAACGTGACGATGGTGGGGATCAACTTCTCGACCTGCAGCATTCCGTAGCCGAGGCATTGGTTGTCATGGACCAGGTCGAAGTCGCAGGTGCGCTTCTTGAGCACGTCGAGCACCCGGACGCTGAACCCGAGCGGTTCACCGAAGGTGCCCTTCACGTGCGACAGCGTCTCGGCCAGATCGCCCTTGGTCTTCACTTCCCAGTACGCGGGAATGCGACCGGGGTAGTAGTCGTTCCACAGGTCGAGGCTGGGCAGTTTGTGCAGATACACACGCTCGTCGAGCACGGGGTATGGCTGCCCACTGAACACTTCGACGTGATGGCCGAGATCGGCGAGTGCTTTGGTGAGGTGACGGGTGTAGACGCCCTGACCACCCACGTGAGCCTTGCCCCGGTAGGTGAGGTAGGCGATGCGCAGCGGAGCGTCGGAATCGGTGACGCGTCCCGCAGCAGGCGAGTTTTCGCCGGGCCGAGCAGACATGGCTGAAAACGCTACCCGCGGGTAACGAGCGGCGGTCAAGCGGAGGCGGACTGCCATCCAATCGTCATCGTTCGTTGGAGCATCTCACCTGGTAGAAGCACATGTGCCCGTCCGAGGTTGACTGCATCGGGAGGACCCGATTGGGGTTCGATGCAGGTGGCGTGGGTGGGCTCGTCGTACACCACCCAGTGATCGCAATCACTGCCGACGGCCACCCGCAACCCGTCGCCGTGCAGCGCGCCTGGCCGCCTGATCGGGCCCGCCACGGTGAACATCAGCGGCCCGATCGGCCCGGTGAAGCAGTCGTCCCACGGCCTCGGTTTCGGCTCGACCAGTCGTCCGCTGGGTAGGCCGTCGGCACCGCGGTCGTACATCGCGGCGAACAACAATCGGTCATCGGCGGGCTTGACGAACCACGGGTGGTAGCCAATGGTGACCGGCATCGAATCGTGCCCGGCGACCACCGTGAGAACGCAGACCAGTGCCTCCGGGGTGAGCTGCAGGTGCTGATGGGCGGTGCCGCCGAGGGGCCAATCGAGCGGGCATGACAATTCGGCATGGTCGAGCCCGTGGTCGAGCACCGTCCACGGGGTGACGAAACCGGTGCCGTGGATCGCGTTCGGTGGCGCGTTTGCATCGAGTTCGATGGTGCGGCCGCCATGGGTGAAGCGGGCGTTGCGGACGCGTCCGGCGTATGGCACCATCGGATAGCAGCCCCATGTCATCGGATTCGACGAGGAGTCGCCGGTGACCAGCAGGGGGAGGTCAGCCACGGTGAGCGCGGCGATTCGGCCGCCGCCGTCGGGGCTCACGAGGGCGACGGCGTCGCCTGCGGTCAGCTCGAGCATGGCCCGATTCTGGCAGGATCGGTGGTTGTGCGAGCCGTGGTGCAACGAGTGCTGTCGGCAAGCGTGACGGTCGTGACGCGCGGCCGAGGCGACATCGATGCGGGGCGAGACACTGCGGCCCTCAGCGAGGCCGCTCGACGCGACGAGGTGGGCCGAATCGGGCCGGGGCTGTGCGTGCTGGTGGGGGTGACCCACACCGACACTGCCGCGGACGCGCGCAAGCTCGCCGACAAGATTTGGAACCTGCGGATCATCGACGACGACGCTGGCGTGATGAACCGTTCGGTCGCCGACACCAGTCGCGAGGTGCTGATCGTCAGCCAGTTCACGCTGTACGGCGACACCGCGGCGGGCCGGCGACCGAGTTGGATCGCGGCGGCGCGCCCCGAGCGCGCCGAGCCGTTGGTGGAGGCGGTCGTTGCCCATCTGCGGTCGTTGGGGGCGACCGTGGCGACGGGCCGGTCACGGTGATGCTCGAGATCCCCTGAACACCACCAGCCGGCACATACCGAAGGCGAGGGCGGCCAGCGCGACGAACGGCCAGTCGCCGAGCGAGGTGTACCACGTGGTGCCGGAGCGAAGCTCGACCACGCGGGAGATCACGGCCTGCTCGCTGACACCGGTGCGGTCGAACACGGTCCCGTCGGCGGCGATGAAGGCGCTGAACCCGGTCGGCGATGCCTGCACCACCCACCGCCCGTTCTCGACTGAGCGCAGCCGACTCGAGGCGACCTGCTGGGTTTGCAGCACGGTGCCGGTGTAGCTGGAACCGTTCGTCGGGTTGAGGATCGCCTGGCCGCCGTCGTTCACCCCGTCGCGGGCTCGAGACCCGAAGAACACCTCCCACGAGATCACCACGGCGAGCCGTTCGCCGGTGGCCAATTCGACCACCGCCGGGCCGCTGCCGGCAATGGCGTCGCGCGGAACCTGATCGACGGGCGCACCGAGGGCGTCGAGCAGACCGCGCATCGGCATGTACTCGCCGAAGGGCACACGCTTCATCTTGTCGTAGCGGCTGATGAGTTCGCCGTCGGGCGTGACGACTACCTGGGCGTTGAGGAAGCCGCCGGGGTCGTCGCCGCTCGGGGCCACGTCTTCGGTGACACCGACCGTGATCGGTGCGCCGATGCGGGCCGCCTCAGCGGATACTTCGGCCCGCTCGACGCTCGCTGCGAACACGGGCACGTCGATCACGTTCTCGGGCCACACGACGAGGTCGGCGCTGCCGGCGGCGATGGTTGCAGTGGCCGCGAGGTGACGCTCGACCACTGCCCGCGAACTGGTGTTGATCGCCCGTGTTCCTTGCGGCCCTCCACCTTGCACGATGCTGACCCGCAACGAATCGCCGGTCGGGGCGCCGTCGGGTGCGATCGATGCCAGCACGATGAATCCGACGCACACGGCCGCGCCGATCGCTCCGTGGGGCTGACCGCGCAGCTTGGCGCCACTGCGCGAGCGGCGGTTGCTGGCCATCTGCGGAACCCACGGTGACGGTCCGGCGAGCGCGAAACCAATCTGGAACACCATCCACGTGATCAGCAACACCCCACCGACGCGGGCCACCCCGAGCAGCGGGCCAGCGGCCTGGCCAATCGCCATCGTCGCCAACGGCACGCCGCCAAAGGGAATCACGAGCCGGACGGCTTCGACGAGGGTGTGGGCGAGGGGCCGGCCGACGACGCGCCACCGACCGGTCGGCGCGGCGACCGCGGCCAAGGCGTGTAGCCCGGCGAACAGCGCGCCGGCGAGCACGTACCCGGGAGCGGTGAGGAACCACATCCACCCCATGCCGGGGAACAGCCACCCTGCGCCGAACAGCCACCCCCGTACCGCTCGTTGCCTGCGGCTTGGGTGCTCGCCGAGGGACACCTCGAACAGCACCACGCCGATGAACGCGAGCGGCCAGAATCCCCATGGTGGCAGCGACAGCGCCACGGCGAAACCGGCGCCGAGGGCGAGTGCGGCGTTGGCGTACTTCGTCAGGAGGGCCCGCTTGGTCATAGCGGCCGGAACCTTAGCGGCGGCCCGCGAGGCGATTCAGGGACTGCCGGTGGTGGCGTCGGGCTGCAGTTCGAGGTGGACCACGATCCGTTCCCGTGTCGAGCCGACCGGATGGCAGGCGAACAGCGTGGCGGTGCGGGCGCGGGGTTGGTCGACGATGTACATCGCGTCAGGGGTGACGATCGTGGTTTCGGTGACGGCATAGACGAAACGCGCGTCGGCGGTGGTGAAGATGACCTCGTCGCCGGGGACGAGTCGGTCGATGTTGCGGAAGATCTTGCCGTGGCTGGTGCGGTGGCCACCGATCACGACGTTGCCGAGCTGGCCCGGCAGCGCGGTTCCCGGCCAGTGGCCTGGGCCGAGGTCGAGGGTGTTCAGCGAGATGCCCTCCAGCAGCGGAGTGACGATCGAGAGCGCGGGGATCTCCATCGTGGCCAGCTCGACGTAGGGCTCCTTGGAACGAGGCGGCGGCGGGTCAGCCGGGACCGGCAGCGGTTCGAGCGTGGTGGTCGGCGCCGGCACGGTCGTGACCGTCGTGGTTGCCGCGGTGGTGACAGCGATCGTTGTCGGCACCGTGGTCGAACTGGGTGCAGTGGTGGTCGGTGCAGGCGCTGCTGGCGCTGCTGGCGCAGTCTCGGCGACGATCTCGGCCGGCAGGGTTGCCGGGGGTGCCGCTTCGGTGCGGCTGTTGCCACACGCCGACGCCGTAAGCGCCAGCGCGGCGATGAGGAGGGGTATGGGCCGCCAGCGCATTTCGTCAGCGTATCCCCGACTGCACGAGTCGCCCGATCATCTCGGCGGCGCGAGCACCGGAACGCACGCAGGCCGGGATACCGATGCCGTGGTAGCTGGCTCCGGCCAGCGCGATCGAGGGCGGCAACTGTGCCTCGATCTGCTCGACGAGGCGGTGGTGATGCGGGCGGTACTGGGGGAACGCTCCCGGCCACCGCGAGATGCGAACGTCGGTCGGGCGGAGCTCGACATCGAGGTGGAGACGCATTTCGGCGAGGGCGGCGTCGCGCAACGCCTCGTCGGATAGATGCAACACGGCCAACCCATCGCGCCCCAGTGAGACGCGAAGCACCGTCGTGTCGGCCGCTGACCCGTCGGCGAGGGTGTCCCAGTGCGGCCACTTCTGCGAACCGAACGACACCGCGGTGACGAGTTGCTGCACGGGCTTGGGGACGAGGTAGCCGCTCATCGCACGCAGCCGCTCGGGTAGCTGCGAGCGGGCCACGGCGAGGGTGATCAACACCACGTCGGCGTACTCGATCGAGGTGAACATGTCAGCCGTACCAGCTTCGAGGACGAGCCTCGCCGCCTGGGCAGCGGGGCAGGCGAGGATCACCGCATCGGCAGCCACGCCGTTGATGAACCAGCCGTCACCGGCCGGCTCCATGGACGCGCACGGCGCATCGGTGACGACGGTGCCGCCGAGTTCTACGACTCGTCGGGCGATGGTCTCGACGAGTCGGCCCATGCCTGCCGTGGGACTGGCGAAGATCGGGCCGGCGGGTGCGGCCGGGCGGCGGCGCGAGCCGAGCAACACGCTGCGCGCCCCACCGGCGATCTCGGCGAGTTGCGGCACTGCGGCCAGGCTGAACCGGTCGGTGTCGGCCGCGTAGATGCTGCCGACGAGCGGATCGACGAGGCGTTCGTGCACCTGATCACCGAAACGGGAGCGCACCCACTCGCCGATCGAATCGCTGTCGACCGAGGTGCGCGGCCGGACGATCTCGCTGGCGGCGCGCAGCTTGGCCGGCCACGACAACAGCTTGCTGCGCGCCAGCGGAACAACATCGGTTGGCAGCCCCAGCAACAGCCCGGCTGGGATCGGTTGCAACCTGTTCCACCACACAGCGGCCGACCCTGTTGCCGGTGACACTAACTCGTCGCCGAGACCCACGCGGGCGGCCAGCTCGCGGGCACCCGGCACCCGCGTCAGGAATGCGTCGGCACCCTCGTCGATGCCGGCGCGACCGGCGAAGGGCGTGGTGCGAATCTTGCCGCCGAGATGCGGTTGGGCTTCGAGCACGGTCACTCGCACCGCTCCCGCCGGGGCCGAGACGAGCAGGCCGTACGCCGCGCTCAGCCCGCTGATGCCGCCGCCGACCACGATGACGTGCGGTACGTCGTCGTGCGGCGGCCGGGCGACATCGGCGTCGGCCGGGTGGGTCGCCGCGTCGTTCAACGCGCCGCGACCACCCGTGCTGCGAGCGATCGCATGACCGCCGGATCGTCGTTCACGCACGAAGTGCGGGCAAAGGGAAGGCCTCGCTCGTCCGCCCGCTTGGCTGCTTCGATGTCGAGGTCGTAGAGCACCTCGAGGTGATCGGAGACGAACCCGCACGCGCACACGACGACACCGGGTGAACCGCTGGCGGCGAGGTCGTCGATGACCTGCAGGATGTCGGGGCCGAGCCACGGCTCGGGTGTGCGGCCCGCTGATTGCCAGGCGATCGCCCACCGGCTCCACGGTTCGAGCTCGAGGTGCGCCGCCACCGCTTCGGCGGTGGAACGGAGCTCGTCGGGGTAGTTGTCGCCGTTGTCGACGATGCGTTGTGGAAGTGAGTGGGCGGTGAACACCACCTTGGTATCGGCCGGCATCGCCGCCAGGCGAGTGCGAAGGTCGATTGCGAGGAACTCGATGAACGCTTCGTCGGTGGCCCAGCTGTCGATGCCGATCACCTCGATTCCGCCCTCGCTGGCTGACGCTCCGGTTGCCGCGGCGCGGGCCTCCGCGGCGGCGCGGACGCGGCCGAGGTACTGGCCGATCGAATACGACGAGTTGTGCGGGGCAAGGACGAGGCCGACGATCCGGCGCAGCCCCATGCCGACCACCTCGTCGACGGCATCCTCGATCGTGGGTGCAGCGTGCTTCAGGCCGATGACCACGCGGAAGCCGCCTGGGTCGATCTGGTCCAACGCAGCTTGAAGCCCGTCACGTTGAGCCTCGGTTCTCGCTGTGAGCGGCGACAAGATGTCGCCGCCAGCAGGAGCGATGGCCTCGTAACGGGCGACGAGCTGGGTGAGCTGTTCGTCGGTGGGCGGGCGGCCGCGGCGGATGTCGGTGTAGTAGGGGAGGATCTCGTCGCGGGTTCGTGGCGTGCCGTAGGCCATCAACACGACACCTGTGTGCGGCCGTACATCATCATCCGACTGGGCGTGACCGGTCATCGTGTCGTACCCGTCACGTAGTCGGTTCGCTGGCGTGGACGAGATCGACCACCGCAGCGAGCACGCCAGGGTCGCCGTCGGGCGGCACGCCGTGGCCGAGGTTGAAGATGTGTCCGGGATGCTCGCCGTTGTCGGCGATGATGGCGGTGGCCCCGGCGAGAGCGGTGGTGCTGCCGGCGAGCACAAGCGCAGGGTCGAGATTGCCTTGCACGACGAGCCCGGCTCCCATCCGCTGCCGGGCCGCGGAGATCGGCGTACGCCAATCGAGCCCGAGCACCGGGGTGCTCGCCCCGTCACCGGTTGCGGCGGCCAACATCGACTCCAGGAGATGGTCGCAGCCGATCCCGAAGTGGATGCCGGGGACGCCCGGATGGCGGCGGGCGAGCTCGGTGAAGACGGCCTTGGAGTAGGGCAGCACCAGCGTGTCGTAGTCGGCGCGGCTCAACGCTCCGGCCCACGAATCGAACAGTTGAAACGCTTGCGCACCGGCGGTGAGCTGGGCGGAGATGAACTCGATGCTGTGCTGCATGAGGCGATCCATCACCGCATGCCACAGTGCCGGATCGGTGTGCATCATCTGCTTGGTGTGCTGGTACGTGCGGCTCGGACGGCCCTCGATGAGGTAGCTCGCCACCGTGAACGGGGCACCGGCGAACGCCAGTAACGGCACCTGCGCCGGCAACTCGTCGACGAGGATGCCGACGGTCCGAACTACGTAGTCGATGTCGGCGGGCTCCAGCGGGCGAAGGCGTTCGAGGTCGGCTGCGCTGCGTAGGGGAACCGCTGCAACGGGTCCGGTGCCTGGCGCGACGTCGATCCCGAAGCCCACCGCGTGGGGCGGCACGACGATGTCGCTGTACAACACGGCGGCGTCGACCCCGTACCGGCGAACGGGTTGCAGCGTGAGTTCGGCTGCTACATCGGGCTGCTTGATGGCGTCGAGAATGCTTCCCTCTCCGCGCACACCGCGGTACTCGGGCAGGCTGCGTCCTGCCTGTCGCATGAACCAGACGGGCCGGCGCGACGGCAACCTGCCGTTGGCTGCTGCGATGAAAGGAGCCTCGGGAAGCATCGCCCAGACCCTAACTGCCGGCACTCCTTCGCAGCCCTTCAAACAAATTGCTCAAGTTCGGGCGCCATCGTGCCGATAGGGCATCCATGGCGGCAACGGCGAATCGGATAGAGCCGGTGCGCGAGGCTCGCTGGAGTGGCCGCCCATGGGCCGCTCGGGGCGTACGCGTTGCGGTGCATCTGGTGCCGTTCGTCGTGTCGATCGGTGCCGCGTATGCGTTGTCGAAGTCGTTGCCGGTGGCGAATTCCGGCGTCGGGATTCTCATGCGCCTGGTGTGCATCACCCTGGTCGCCACCTTGGTGCTGGCGCTGTCAGACCGGCTGCTGCGCCGCGCCCTGCCGCTTGCCGCGCTGTTCGAGCTCACACTCCTCTTCCCCGATCAAGCCCCATCACGGTTCCGAGTGGCGCTGCGCACCGGTGCGTCGAACGTCGCGTTGAAGGAGCGGCTCGCCCGGTACCAGGCCAGCGGCGACGACGGGCCGGCTGCTGCTGCGGAGCGTCTGCTCGAACTGGTCGGCGAGCTGAGCCGCCACGACAGGATCACCCGCGGACATTCCGAACGAGTACGCGCATACACGCAGATGATTGCCGGGGAGATGGGCATCGACGGGCCTGAGCTCGACCGCTTGCGCTGGGCGGCTCTCATCCACGACATCGGCAAGCTGCAGATCTCTCCCGACATCCTCAACAAGCCAGGTTCGCTCACTGATTCCGAGTTCCAGATCATCAAGACCCACCCCGAGCTCGGAGCCCGGCTCGCGGCACCGCTGGCGGAGTGGCTTGGCGACAGCGTGCTTGCAGTCGAACAGCATCACGAAAAATGGGACGGCACGGGGTACCCGCACGGCCTGAGCGGCAACGCGATTGCCAGGTCGGCGCGCATCGTCGCGGTCGCCGACGTGTTCGACGTGATGACGTCGGTCCGTTCGTACAAGTCGGCGCGGCCTTCGGGTGACGCCCGAGCAGAGCTGGCCCGTTGTGCCGGCACCCAATTCGATCCGGTGGTGGTTCGTGCGTTCTTGAACCTGTCTCTCGGGCGGCTGCGAGCGGTCATGGGCCCGCTGAGTTGGATGACGCAGCTGTCGCTGTTCCCGCAGTCGTTGCTCGGTGGCGCGGCTGTGCCCGTCGCCAACGCAGCGACGGTGTTGGCGGGCTTCGCGGCGGCGAGCGTTGGCGCAATGGTATTGCCCGGCCCCGGCGCCGACGCCAGCGCAGACACGACGCGACCGGCAACGTCGGCAGCCGAAACCGTGGCCACGGCCAAGTGGGATGGTCCCCTCGATGGGCCCGTCCTGGTGGACGGCCCGGGGCCGGCAGGTGCCGCCGGAGGGACCGTCTCGGTCGACCGAGGGGGATCACGGCAACCTGATGCCCCGACGCCATCCTCGCCGGCAGGCGTCGAGGGGGAGGATTCCGTGCCTGTAGCCGGCGGATCGACGACCACGACGACGGGGCCACCGGCCCGGGGAACGAGCAACGTCTCGGTCGGCCCGCTCCCCACCACTGGCATTCCTGCCAATGCCACCGACGCCGGTTCCGGCGATGCAGGCCCGGTACCCGGCGTCGAGCCGGCGACCGCGATCGCGCCGGTCGATGGGCAGAACCCGCCCACCGAAGTGTCAACGACGACCACCGCGGTGCTGGTACCCGCGGCGACTGCGTCCCCGACGACGACGACAACGCCCTCCGCCACGACGACGGGATCGGCCGAGCCCACGCAGTTGAGTGGTACCTGGATGATGGGTTCCAGTGATGTTGGCGACGTTGTCTCGCAGGCCGTGCTGCCATTGGTGAACCGCTCCGCACTGAACCCGTCGTTGCCGAACTTCGACACCGACCGCGACATGCAGCCGGGTTTGCGGATACAACGGGCCGGCTTGGGGACTGTTCCGGATCCCGCACGCATGCAGCGGTTTCGTCTGGGGCAGGCGACGAACGTGAACATCGATGGCCTGGTCTCGGTGCGCATGTACGCGGCACCGGCGGGTCTCGGTGTCGGTTCGATGAACATCGGGGTCGCAGTTGCTCGCTGCTCCACCGTGAACGGCTCCTGCGAAGAACTGACCCGCGTGTCGTCAATCTTCGTCGGAGTGTTGAACGGCTATCAAGCCGTTGACATCGATCTCGGCAACGTGAACACGAGTGTTTCTGCGACCGAGGTGCTGGAGGTCTGGATAACGGCCGAACAAGCTTCGACCCGCGATCTGTTGTTGGCATACGACACGGTCGGGTATCCGAGTTCGCTGACGGTCACCTGAGCACGGCGACGCAGTCCGTCGGCTGCGGACCCGACCCCGCCAGTCGACGCCGACTGTTCACCTCGACGACACCTGATGGCCCGGCCGACTTCAACCTGGGGTCGTCTGGTCCTTCTACCGTTCGTCAATGCGCTCACGAATCCTTTCTCTCGCTGCAGTCATGTCGGCTTTGGCGATCCCATCGATCGCCTCGTCGGACTCACCGGCCTCGGCAACGCTCACACCGGTCGGCACGTACGACACGGGACTCGGTGGCAGCGGTGCGGAGATCATCAGCGTGCGCGGGAGGGACCGCATCGCTGCAATCACGAACGTGGCCGGCAGCATCGATGTGCTTGACGTGTCGAATCCGGCAAGCATCATCCGTGTCCGCCGGATCGACGTGTCCGCATACGGCCCACCCAACTCGACGAGCATCCATCCCTCCAAGGACTACCTGCTGGTCGCCGCCGGAGTCGCCGGCACGACGGGCGTGGTCAGTGCCTGGCGGATCTCGGACGGGGCGTTCCTGGGCGCGAGCGCCGTGGGAATCCTTCCCGACTCGGTGAAGATCTCTCCCAACGGCACGTGGGCGGTTGTTGCCAACGAGGCCGAAGGGGTGGCCCTCGGCAACGACGGCGGCGACGGATCGTTGTCGTTGATCGACCTGCGCGGGTACAACCCGAGGTCGGGTGGCACGTTGCCGGTCACGTCGATCGGCCTGCCTTCAGCGGAGGGAACAGCGGGTCTCTCGGTCGGTCGCACGGACGACATCGGCCGCCTGCCCGTTACGAACGCCCCGGCGACACTCGAGCCGGAGACGGTGAGCTTCGATTCGGAAAGCAATGCGGCGTATGTGACGCTGCAAGAAAACAGCGGCGTCGTCCGCCTCGACCTGGGGACGGGCACGCTCACGTTCTTCGGGACCGGGCAGACAAGCCATCTCGCCGACATCACGTCGAACAACGCGTATCAACCCGTCGCCCAGTTGACGGCGTTCCGCGAGCCGGACGGAATCGCACTGATCGGTGGCGACGAGTACTTCGTGACCGCCGACGAGGGGGACACACGCAACGGCGCAGGAGCGAACAGCCCGCGGGGTGGGCGAACGGTCAGCGTCTTCGATTCCGAGACCGGCGAGTTCGTGGCCGACACCGGATCGGCACTCGACGACGCTGCCGCAGCTGCAAGTTTGTACCCCGATGCTCGCAGTCCCCGCGGTGGTTCGGAGCCGGAGGTGCTGGCGGCGACCGAGTTCCGCGATCACACCCTGGTTGCCGTGGGATTGGAACGGGCGAACGCCGTTGCGCTCCTCGACCTCACCGTCGCCGATTCGCCGGTGGTTCTTGCACTCGCACCAACCGGCCAAGGGCCGGAGGGCGTGGAGTTCCTCCGCATCGGCCCAGCATTGTGGGTACTCACCGCGAACGAGGTGTCCGGCACGGTGTCGGCCTTCTCCGTCACGCTCCACGACTGACGAGGCCCGCATCCGGGGTACCGGCATGGCCACGCCCGTCGGCTGCACGCAACGGGCCGGTAGGATTTTCGGACTCATGACGGAGCAGCACCCCGATATCGCGGATGAGCAGGCGTACATCGATCACGCGTACGACTGTCTCGACCAGAGCCGCACCGACGCGTGGAAGCTGCGCGATCTCAGCGAAGCCACACGTGGCGGCACGTTCCAGGCCCGTTATGAGCGCGACGTGTTCGACGAGGCCCTCGTCAACAGGCTGACCCGGCTCAACCTCGGTGACGCGGCACTGGTGTTCGGGCGGATCGACCGTTTTGCCGAGACCCCCGACGAGACCGAGAGCTTCCACATCGGACGCCTCGCGGTCGCCGACGAAAACAGCGAACCGGTGGTGGTCGACTGGCGTGCCCCCGTTGCCGAGCCGTTCTACCGAGCCACCGGGCGCGACACGATGGGCCTTCGCCGCCGCCGCCACTTCTCCGTCCATGGCAACCGGTTACTCGGTTTGGAAGACGAACTGTTCGGCGCCGGGCACCTCGGCGTCGGCGACGACGATGGCATTGCCGAAGCAGGGACCCAGAGCACGCTGCGCGGCTATTCGACGCTGCTGGCCGCGCTGGAACGGGGCCGCACCGGACAGTTGGGTGACATCGTCGCCACCATCCAAGGCGAGCAGGACGAGATCATCCGCAGCCCCCAGGCAGGCGTGCTGGTTGTGCAGGGCGGTCCTGGCACCGGCAAGACCGTCGTGGCACTGCATCGCGCTGCGTACCTGCTGTACACCTACCGCTTCCCGCTCGAAGACCAGGGCGTGCTGGTCATCGGCCCGAACCGGGTGTTCCTGCGGTATATCGAACGGGTACTGCCGTCACTAGGCGAGGCCGGAGTGGAGCAGGTGGTGTTGAACGACCTGGTTCACGATGTGGAGTGGTCGCGCTACGGCATCGACGCCGCAGATTCGCCGCTGACAGCGATCGTCAAGGGTAATCTGCGCATGGTCGATGTGATCGACAAGGCCGTCACCGACCGCGAACGCCCGCTGCGCACCGAACTGGTGGTGCCGTTCCGAACGGGTTTCGTGAGGTTCCGACCGGAGGAATCGACACGTATCGTGCGCGCCGCGCAGCGCCGCTATCGCCGCCACAACGCTGCCCGCAAATGGGTCGAGAGCGAGATGTGGGCGGCGATGGCCGCCAGCTGGCGTGACGGGGAACTGTCGCCGAACGACATCCGCGAAGCACTCCGACCGCTGCCAGAGGTACGTGCCGCGCTCGAGCGGATGTGGCCGGTGCTCACCCCGGCACAGCTGCTCCACGACATGTTCGGCTCGAAGGCGTTGCTCAAGCTGGCGGCCGCATCGGTGCTCGATGAGCGCGAGTACCTCGCGCTGTTCCGGCCCCGTGTGGCCGACGTCGTCGATGTCCGCTGGACCGACAACGATGTCGCGCTGCTCGACGAAGCCCGCAACTTCCTTG
>JANNHO010000449.1:0-11429 GCA_031404435.1 Acidimicrobiaceae bacterium
CTGACCGCATCGGAGGTGAACGAAACGAAACGGCCATCGGCCGACACGTCGGGCTGCAGCTGACCCACGTAGCGAAACGTGGTGTTCGGAGCCAGGATCGGGGTGCCGGCGACGAGGCTGGTGCGGGCCTGCGCTCCGATCACCTCGGTGACGTCGACAACCGACACGGCGAGCAGTTCGTCCTTCGCGCGCACTCGATGGGCGAACGCGATGATGGTTCCCACCTCCGAGATGGCGGGTGCCTCGTCGACCACAACCCGGTCGAGCGCCTTGATGTCGCCGTCGCGAGCTGACTGGGTGGACACGAGCTCCCAGTCGCCGAGCTGTCCGCCGCACTCGGGCAACACGAGGCGGTAGACGTCCCAGCGGTCGCTGCCATCGTCGTCGCGAAACAGGTCGTAGCCCATCTCGGTGACCACTGCCACCACGCATCCGTCACCGGAGATCGCCGGACGAACACTGTTGCCCAGGCGAACATCCGGCAGCGGCGTCGTCAGCTCGATGTCGGCACCGGCATTCGGCAGGCGGTCGCGCAACCAGATGGTGCTCGACCGTTCGGAGCCATCGGTGGGCCGGCCTTCGAACACCACGAGGCGGCCATCCGCCGACACGGACGGGAATCCGCCGTACACATCGGCAACCACGGTGATGACGGTCCGGGGCGGGTCGGTTGCACGGCGCGACGATGCCGACACCGCCGGCAAGACGCCGAGGGTTGCCGCTACCGCTATCGCACCTCCTGCGAGGTGCCAGCGCCGTCCGATTCGTTGAGCGTCCATGGGATAACGCCAGCAAGGTTAGCTAGGCAGTACGAGATCCTGTAGCGCGGCCACCACTCCTGGCAAGGAATGATCGGCTGCCGTGGCCGACACCTTGAGGCCGCATTGTTCGACCTTGCGCGATGTTTGCGGTCCGATCGTGACCACCATCGGTGGAGTGGACGTGCCGAACACCTGCACCCATGACTCCGCTTGCGATCCGCTGGTGAAGATCACCGCGTCGGCGCGCAGCACAGCAAGCTGTTGTCGGGCGGTCGGCACGACCGCAACGGAGCGGTGAGTATCGAGGCGGCCGACCCGCCAACCGAGTCGGCCGAGGCCCTCGACCAGCGTTGGTGCCCCGTCGGCGGCCTGCACCACCACCACCGAACCGGTGCCCGTGCCGACCGGGAAGCATTCGACCAGACCTTCGGCACTCTGGCGTTCGGCGACCAGATCGACGCGGGCCAACGCCGCCGCCGTTGTCGTACCGACGGCAGCCACGCGTGCCGGTGAGGTCTGCACACGTTCACGCACCCGGCCGGCTGCATGCGCCGAGGCCACCACGACCCAGTCCCCCTCGCCGAGCACACCGATGGCCGATTCGATCTCGGACGCAGATGCCACGTCTTCAAGGTCGATCAATGGCATCACGATCGGCGTCGCCCCGGCGTCGGCCAGTAACGCAGCCAGCACCTCAGCCTGCTCGACCGGCCGGGTGACCACCACGCGCCACCCGGCAAGCGGCAGCGCCGCAACGTCAGGCATCACGCATCAACCGGTGAACCCGGCCAGATCGCGCTGCATCTCCACGGCGAGCCGACGGGCATCCGCGGCGTCGACATCGGCAACGCGTTCGGCTGCGAGCACGATGCCGCGCTGGAGATGACGACCGCTGTCGGGATCGGCGATGAACGCAGTCAACCGATCGTTGCGCACGTGGGCACCGACTGGCAGCGAGCAACCCGAACCCAACGTCGCCAGGAACGCCCGCTCGATCTCGACCGACTCGCGGGTGGACGAATGGTCGATTGCCGCGAGCATCTGCATCGTCGCGTCGTCGGCGGCGCGGCACTCGACAGCGACGCATCCCTGACCGACCGCGGGGACGAAGCGGTCGACCGGCAACTCGTCGTCGATGAGGTGGGTAAGGCCGAGAATCTCGAGTGCGGCGACCGCCATCACCAGCGCGCCGCCGACGGGCACCTTGGTGAGGCGGGTCTGGATGTTGCCGCGCAGGTCGACGAACCGCAGGTCGGGTCGCACCGCATGGAGCTGCGCCTGGCGACGAACCGACCCGGTTGCCACGGTTGCCCCACGCCCCAGCGAATCCAGCGATGCGCCGATCAAGGCATCGGCAGCCGATCGTCTGGCACAGAACGCGCCGATGGCAAGTGCCACCGTGTCGTCATGCTGGGGCGAGCTCGGCAAGTCCTTGGCCGAGTGAGCTGCCACATCGGCGCGCCCATCGAGTACGGCGCGCTGCACCTCCTTGACGAACACGCCTTGGCCGCCGAGGGTGTGTAGCGGCACGTCGAGACGCTGGTCGCCGACAGTCTCGACGAACACCAACTCGACAGAGGTGCCGGGGTGCGCCGCCTCGATGGCGGCCGCGACCAGTTCGGCCTGGGTGCGCGCCTGGGCGCTGCTGCGCGTCGCGATCCGGAGCTGGGCCGATGTCACCCGCGTGACACTAGAGGTTCCCATATCCCGCCGGAACGATGAGACCGAAACCTAGGACAGGTCGAACAGGTCGCGCACGGCGGCGGCGTTGCGCTCGCCCTGCGGGGTACCGGCATCGTCTTTCAGGCGCACCGACGGTTGGTGCAGCAACTTGGCGACGATGCCCTTGGTGAGCGCCTCGACGGCCGCGCGCTCGGCCGGCCCGAGGGCGGCGAGCTTGGCAGAGAACCGGTCGAACTCGGCCCGGCGGATCTTGTCGGCCCGGTGGTGTAACGCCGACACCAGGGGTGCTGCTTGGCGGGCCGTCGCCTCGATTTCGAAGCGCTCGACCTCGTCACGAACGATCACCCGCACGTGCTCGGACTCGTGGCGGCGCTTCTCGATGCCCTTGGCCGCCCAGTCGCGAAGATCGTCGAGATCGAACAGTGTCACCATTGGCAGCTTCGCGACGTCGGCGTGCACGTTGCGCGGTACTGCGATGTCGACGATCGACAACGGCATGGCCGATCCGGACCGGCAGGTGCGCACCAGATCGGAATCGACCACGATCGAGCCCGCGCGGCTGCAGGTGACCAGGACGTCGGTCAGGCCGAGAGCTGCACCGAGATCGGCATACGCGGCTACGGAACCGCCGATCCGCCCGGCCAGGTCGATCGCCCGCTCATGGGTGCGGTTGACCACGGTGATGTCGGTGGCCCCGGCACTGACCAGTGCAGCAGCGACCCCTTCACCCATCTCGCCGGCACCGACGACAAGTACTCGGCGGCCGATGAGGGTGCCCAGGTGTTCGCTCACCATGTCGACCGCGGCGCTACTGACCGACGCCGTCGAACGGCTGATCGCGGTCTCGGTCCGGGCCCGCTTGCCGGTTTCGATCGCGTGCCGGAACAACAGGTTCAGCGTGGCTCGTGCGCCGCCCTCGGACTGGGCCAGCTCCCATGCGCCGCGCACCTGGCCGAGGATCTCGCTTTCGCCGAGCACTGCCGAATCGAGTCCGGCCGCGACTTCGAACAGATGCGTGATCGCGGCCGAGTCGTGCTGGCTGTACAGGTGCGGGTGAAGCTCGTCGGCGTGGAGGTTGCCGACCTCGCAGAAGAAGTCGCGGATGTCGGCGTACGCACCGTGAAACCGCTCGGCGACCGCGTATACCTCGGTGCGGTTGCAGGTGCTGAGCACCACAGCTTCGCTGACGTTGACCCGTGAAACGAGGCCGCCGATCGCCTTGGCGAGCTCGTTCGGGGCCACGGCGACGCGTTCAAGCAGCGACAGCGGACTCGTCCGGTGATTGACTCCGATGACGACGATCGACATACGCGTCCGACCTTACGCGCTCGCCGGCCGGGTTGTCGCAGCGCCCCCCACGGACCGCAACGCGTTCGAGGCCTTGCGCTGTTCGTGGTAGCTGAGGATCTGCAACTCGACGGCGAGATCGACCTTGCGTACCTCGATCGAGCGAGGCACCGACAGCACCACGGGAGCGAAGTTCATGATGCTGGTCACCCCGACGCGCACCAGACGTTCGGCGGCATCCTGCGCTGCGGCCGATGGGGTGGCGATGACACCGATGTTGACGTGCTTGGCCTGAACGATCTGGGCGAGCTCGTCGATGTGGCGGACCCGCACGCCGCCGAGCACGGAGCCGACCTTGGCCGGATCGACGTCGACGATGCCGGCCACCGGGAAACCGCGTTCGCCGAAGCCGCCGTAGCCGGCGAGGGCCTGACCGAGGTTGCCGGCACCGACGATGACAACCGGCCAGTCGTGGGTCAGGCCAAGCTCACGGCGGATCTGGTAGACGAGGTACGACACCTCGTAGCCGACGCCGCGGGTGCCGTAGCTGCCGAGATAGCTCAGGTCCTTACGGACCTTGGCGGCGTTGACCCCGCCGAGCTCGGCAAGGCGATCCGACGAGATGTTGTCGATCGCGAGGTCGGCCTGTTCGGCCAGGATCCGCAGATACACGGGCAGGCGCTCGACCGTGGCTTCGGGGATCCGACGACGCTGACGTTCAGACGGCATACGACATCACGCTAGCGCTCGTGCACGCGTTCACAAAGCCGGTGGAGAATCGCCGGTGTCAGGTGAGCGCGCGGCGCAGCAGCTTGCCGCTCAGGTTGCGCGGCAGTTCATCCACGAACAGCACCTTCGTGGG
Organism: Acidimicrobiaceae bacterium; assembly: GCA_031404435.1. Classification (GTDB taxonomy): domain Bacteria; phylum Actinomycetota; class Acidimicrobiia; order Acidimicrobiales; family Ilumatobacteraceae; genus VFMC01. The sequence goes on from JANNHO010000449.1 coordinate 4,594, forward strand.
GGCTTTGTACCGGGCGAGGTGATCGCAGCACCACGCGATCAACTGGTCTTCGTCGAGATGGACACCGGGCAACGGCACCACGAAGGCCTTGACCGCTTCGCCCGAATGCGGATGGGGAACGCCGATCACGCCGACCTCGCCGACCCCGGGATGCTCGGCCAGCACCTCTTCCACCTCGGCCGGGTACACGTTGAACCCGCTGACGATGATGAGATCTTTGGCTCGATCGACGAGGTGGAGGTATCCGTCGGCGTCCACCGTGGCGATGTCGCCGGTGCGCAGCCAACCATCGGTCGTGAGCACCCGCGCCGTCTGTTCGGGATCGTCGAGGTAACCGAGGAACACGTTGGGGCCGCGAACCCAGATCTCGCCGGGGTCGCCGTCGAGCGCGTCGTCGCCCGACTCGTCGACGAGGCGAACGTCGATGCCACGCAGTACCTTGCCGACCGAACCGAACCTGGCCGGCATCCCGGCAGAACTGGTGACCACCGGTGAAGCCTCGGTGAGCCCGTAGCCCTCGGACAGCTCCAGACCGAACCGCGCCGCCAGGCGTTGCATCGCCGCCTCGGGCATCTTCGCCGCCCCGGTGAGTGCCAGGCGCACACTCGCAAAGCTGTCCGCCGGCGCGTCGTCCATGTGGCTGAACGCGATCCACAGCGGGGGAGCGCCCGGCAGCACGGTGACGCCCCGCTCGCGGATGGTGTCGAGGGCGGTCGAGGGATCGAACCGCTGCACGAGTACGAGGGTGGCACCGCGGTCCAAGGTGAGGCCGAGCACCACGTTGAGGCCGAAGATGTGGAACATCGGCAACACGCCGTAGACCACGTCGTCGGGGCCGATTCGCTCGGTGGCCGATTCACCCTGGGCGAGGTTGGACAACAGGTTTCCGTGGCTGAGCATCGCTGCTCGCGGCGAGCCGGCCGTACCGCTGGTGAACATCAGCACCGCGACATGGTCGTCGGCAACTTCGACGATGTCGACCTCGGCGGCATCGAGCAGTGCCGCCATCGACACCGCCCCGTCGAGGTCGTCGCCCTCGGTGCACACGACGGTCACCAACGCCGGGACGGCACCGCGATCGACACCACGCCACGCCTGTTTGGCAGCCGGTTCGACGACGACGCACACGGCCTTCACCGTGGCCAACTCGCGTTCGATCTCGGCGGCAGGGCTGGTCGGATTCAAGGGCACTGCGACGGCACCGAGACCGATGATCGCGAGGTACGAGACCACGAAGTAGCGGCCGTTGCCGCACAGCAGCGCCACCGCGTCGCCGGGACCGACGCCGTGGGCCCGCAGGCCACCGCGCAGGTGAGCAACCTGGTCGCGAAGTGCGCCGTAGGTGGTGGTCCGGCCGCGGCTGATCAGCGCAGCCCGGTCAGCGTCGTGGTCATCGATGAGATGAGCGAGATTCACGGTGTCCCCCTGTCTGCACACGCCCGAACGACGGATGCTAGCCGGGGTGTGGGTCCTTCGCCTGGCTACAGCCGCAACAGGGCGACCAGGCTCGAGGCGAGGATGGCCAACAACAGCAGGGCAAGTGTCAGCGTAGTGGCCGGTCGCACGTTGTCAGACTCTACCGGCCGCGCCAACGTTGGGCCGCCGGAGTCCAGGGCTTGCGACCGCTGTGGTGATCGAGGTGGTGATGGACGCGGTTGGGGCGCCGCCATCATCGATCGCTTCGATGGCCACCTGGCTGCCGGCTCCGAGGCTGAGTTCGTCGGCGGCCGAACGCCGATCGAGGACGAGGGCAAACATGCCGTGCGGATCGAGCACCAATCCAACGGCACCGACTCCGACCTCGGCGAACGTGCGTTGCACGGACGCGATGCGCACCATCGGTTGACCCATCTGCGTGCCAATGGTCGTTTCGCCGGTCACGATCCGGACACGGTCGCCGATGGTCGTTGCCAACGCGGCCAGGTCGTCGGGGCCGACGTTCAGCTGGCAGTTGCCGAAGCGATCGACCCACAGCACCTCGCACACGATCGCGCGGCCATCTTCACGAGGCAACGGAACCACGCCGGGCATCAACGCATCGGCGTCGATCACGTCGCCGAGTTCGGCCAGGTCGACCCCATTGCACAAATGCGCGGCGACCGGGGCAAACACATCCCGCCCCGCCGAGGTGAACCCTGGGGAACCGAGGTGGAAGTCGGCGTTGGACAACATGACCGTGCGACCGGACCCGCCGGCCATCGACACCGCCGGGGCGAGCAGGCCGTTGTCCGGCCCAACGATCACGCCGGCACCTTCGGCGACTTCGACGGCAATCGCCAGTCGACTCGTGCCGACGGCCGGATCGACGATGGCCAACACCACGCCCGCTGGAACGAAACCGATCGCCCTGGCCAACGCGAGGCTCCCGGCGCGCACGTCGAATGGTGGGACCCCGTGAGTGAGATCGACCACGTGGGCGTGGGGGGCGATGTCGCGAAGCACCGCGCGGACGACTCCCGCCGATTCGTCGTCGGTGCCGTAATCGGACAGGAACGAGATCGTGTCGTAACGGCGGCCCATCGCCAGCACGCTACCCGGCTGCGAAAAGCGAAGTGGGTGCGAAAAACGAAGCGGGCTGGTGCCAACCCCCCGATGGCACCAGCCCGTTCGGCGCAGCCCTCGCGGGGCGCGACTCCGGTTGAAGAATCAGCCGGCGGTCATATCGACCGGAGCGAAGGTTAGGCGACCTTGAGCGGTGAGAAAAGAGTCACGCCAAACTTTTCCGAAAATGTTCGCGAATGACGTCGAGATGTGGTAAGGCCCAATTGGGGGGTGGACATTTGGGGCTGACGCGGATTCAAGGATCGAGCAGGCTGGTCAGGCGCGTAGTTCGCGACTGCGCTCGGTCGCGGCCATCACCGCATCGAGCATCGCCGCCCGCACGCCGTGCGTTTCGAGCGCGTGCAGGCCGGCCGCGGTCGTGCCCCCTGGCGAGGTGACCATCGCCCGGAGCTGTGCGGGGTCACCGCGGTCGGCGAGCAGCGCGGCGGAGCCGACCAGCAACTGCACGACCAGGCCCTCCGCGACGGGGCGGGGCAACCCGGCAAGAACGCCGGCGTCGATCAGCGCTTCCGCGATCAAGAACACGTACGCCGGCCCCGAGCCGGCCAGCCCGGTGACCGCGTCGAGCTGGTACTCGGGTACTCGCACTACGGTGCCGACCGCGCTGAGGATGCCCTCCGCCCAGGCCATGTCGTCGTCGCTCACCGATGGTGACCCCGCGATCGCCGCGGCCCCCTGGCCGATCAGCGCCGGCGTGTTGGGCATCGATCGCACCACCGCCACGCCCGGTCCCGCCGCGGCCTCCAACTGGGCGACCGACACCCCGGCAGCGATCGAAAGCAGCCGTTGTGCCCCGGCGGCGACAGCGGCGGCCACCGCAGCGTCGACATCGCCCGGCTTCACCGCGATCACTGCGGCAACACACGGTGGCACCGACGCAGCGACCACCACGCCGGGGAACTGGGCGGCCACGACGGCTCGGCGGTCGGCCGATACCTCGACGACCGCCAGCTCCGCGGGTATGCACCAATCGTTCGCCAACAGCCCTCCGAGGAGCGCCGCACCCATGTTGCCGCCACCGATCAGGGCTAGTCGTGAAACCATCGGCACACACTACGACTCGGCAGGTGACCCGGCTGGTGAGCGGCGACTCTTCCCCGATCCCGCCTCTCACCAGCCGCACCACTGAACGGCAGTGGCCAGTGCGGTTCGGAAACACAACCGGTGCGCACCGCAGACGAGATCAGCGGGCGGTCACCTGGCGAGATCAGCTGGCGGGGTTGGTTCGGCGGCGAACCTCGTGGCGTAACCGAGGCGGATCAGCTCGGGGAACGAGTCCTCGACGTACGCGTACAGCGATCCGATCACCCGGTCGAGCTCGGCTTCGTCGAGCGCGGCGATGGGCAGTTCGCCACGCACGAAGATCGCGTCTTCCACACCGATCGCGAAGTGGGCGCCGACCAGGCGTTCATTGCGCCGCAGGGCGAACTCATACACGGCCGCCACGTTCTCCTGCGGCGCAGGCATCACGTACGCCTCGTATCCCAGCGTTCGCTGACGCAGCGCGAGCCAGATCGTGATGTGCTCTTTGTGCTCGCCGCGAAGTCGAACGTACCAGCGCAGTTCGCCGGGATCGCCACGGTCCACGGTTTCGACTGCCTCGTTGGACATCTGCAACCCGTGCAGCCAGCCGTCGATGCGCTGCTCGATCGAGCGCAGCGATGCATCGTCGTGGATGTCGGTCATCGCCGCGTCACCAGGTCAGGCGCAGGCGACGAGCTCGTGGACGGCGAGGTCGCTGTAGACACGGCGCAGACGCGCTGCGGCCAAGCTCCAGCGGTAGCGCTGGGCGCGCATCGCCCCACGTTCACCCATCCGCTTGGCGAGTCCCGGATCGGCCAGCAAGGTGTCGACGTACGCGGCGAACTGTGCTGGATCGCGATCGGGCACGAGAAAACCGGAATCACCGTGGTCGACCAGGGTGAGCAGCCCACCGACGCCGCTGGCCACGACCGGAATACCGCACGCCGACGCCTCGAGCGCCACCAGCCCGAAGCTTTCGCTGCGGCTGGGCACCAGCACCACTGAGGCAGCCCGGTAGTACGTGCTGAGGATGTGATGGGGCTGCGGGGGGACGAAGCGCACACGTTCGGCAACGCCGAGTGCGTCGATGAGGCGGTGCAGGCGCTCGAGCTCGCTGTCACCTTCCAGGCCGCTGGCACCACCGACGATCACCAACATCGCGTCGGATCTGCGCAGCGCAGCGAGGGCCCGCACGGCGACGTCTGGGCCCTTCAGTGGCTGGATCCGCCCAACGAACAACAGCACCGGCACGTCGGCGGGGAGTTCGAGCGCGGCGCGTGCTCCGGAGCGATCACCGGGCGCAAAGAACGCGTGCTCCACACCCGGAGCGACCACTTCGATCCGGCCGGGGGGGGATCCGAAGATGCGCCGGAACTGGCGTTCCTCCTCGGAACAGCTCACGCAGATGACGTCGGCGCAGCCGATGATCTGTGCTTCGGCTTCCTCACGCCACGCGGGTTCGAAATCGCCGCCCTCCGCTTTCACCTTGGCCAGCGTGTGAAACGTGCTGACGAACGGCAGATCGAGGTCGTGTTTCAGTCGGTGCGCTACCAGGCCGCTCAGCCAGTAGTTGGCATGCAGAACCTCGGCGGGGAAGGCGCCGTCGAGGTGGGCACGGACGCCATTGGTGAACTCATCGATCACGCAGGGCAGGTCGTGCTTGCTCATCCGGTGGTGGCCGGCCGGTACGTGGATCACCCGGTGGCCCGGCTCGACCTGCACGATCTCCGGCAGGCTGGGATCGGCGGCCCGGGTGTACGTGGTGCAATCGATGCCGCCTTGGGCGAGCGACGACACCAGTTCGCGGACGTACACGTTCATTCCGCCCCCGTCGCCCGATCCTGGCTGGATCAGCGGCGAAGTATGAAGTGAGATGACTGCCAGACGCTGCACAACAGGTCGAACGTTACCCAGATCACGCTGATTCCCGCTCAGTCTGAGCGGGTCTGTCCAGCTGCGCCCGTGGCGACGAAGCTTTCGTACACCTGCAACAACGCGCCGCGCTGTTCAGGAGTCAGCAACGGGTCGCTGGCGATGGCGTCGCGCACGCTCACGAAGTGATCCGGGTCGTCGGCCAGGAACCCGGCCCGCACGAACAGGGTTTCGGCACTGATCTGCAGGGCCTTGGCGATCTGCTGCAAGATGTCGGCGCTCGGGTTGCGCAGGCCGCGCTCGATCTGGGAGAGATAGGGGTTGCTCACGCCGGCCAACTCGGCCAGGCGGCGCACGCTCATCCGCGCCGATTCACGCTGTCCCTTGATGAACTCGCCGACACCGGCGATGCGCTTGTCAAGATCGTCCCGCACGGTTGCTCGGCCGCTCAGTCGTCGGCGAGGAGGCCTTCGACATCGGCCTCACCGTCGCGGTAGCGACGAACGAGCTCGGCACTCAAGCCGTCGATGCGGGCGAACAACGCCTGGCGTTCGCTGGAACGCGCTCGTTCGAAGATGCGCAGCTCGGTTCGCAAGGCGAACAGGCCGTCCTCATCGAGAGTGGGCAGATCGGAGCCACCGGCCCGGTTCCACATCGCCTCCAGTTCGAGCGCAAACGGGTGATCGCTGGCGTCCTCGGCGGGACGCGGCGGCCGGGCCGGGCCACCGGTGAGGTGCGCCCCGAGGATCACGGGCAGCTCGCTGGTGATCACTGTCGGGGCGGCCGACCGATCGCGCCGACTGATCTCGGCTTCGAGCAGGTCGAGGCGGGCCTGGGCCAGCCGACGCACGTACGACACCGCGTCGTCGTCGCGTTGCAGCGAGCCGCGCAGGGCGCGCAGCTCGTCGAGCGGCAACAGCGTGGGATCGAGATCGGTCACTGACATCCTCCACTGACTGGCGGGAGAACCGCCACTTCGTCGGTGTCGGCCACCGACTCGAATCGTTCTGCTGCGTCACCATTGACCCAGACCCGACAGGTTGCCAGGATCGAGGCGAAGTTTGCGCCATACCGCAGCACGGCAGTATCGAGCACCTCGCCGACCGTCGCCCCCGCGATCACGTCACTTCCTGTACCAGCGGCCTCGCGGGCCGACGCAAACAACCGGAGCACAGCCACGAGTGGATCGTACCCGCGTCGCCCAGCGATACCCTCCCATCCAATGCGCACCCCGTCGGCCCATCCAATGCGCACCCCGTCGGCCCAACAAATGGGCACCCTGTCGGCCACACCGCTGAGCATCCCGAACTCAGTTCCTGACAGTGCCACGCGTCTGCTCGTGGTCCGCCACGGTGAGAGCGACTGGAATGCGTCCGGAC
>JANNHO010000450.1:0-4012 GCA_031404435.1 Acidimicrobiaceae bacterium
GGCATCCAACGTCACCTCCAGCACCGACGAATCCGGCCAGGTCGTCGAACTCGACCGGCGCACCGGCACCCGTCTCTACGTCCGGGTGAGCGGCCCACTGACACGGGAACTGGTTGTCGCCGATGTGCAGACCTCATATGGTCATTCCCTGAATCCGCTCGCTGGGTCGGCGGAGGTGACCTTCCGGGTCGAGAACCGCGGTAACGTCCGCATGAGCGGCACCCCCACCGTTTCCGTGGCGGGACCATTCGGGCTCGGTGAGCGAACGATCACGTTTCCGGCGGTGACCGAACTGCTCCCCGGTGGCGACGTCACCATCACCGGCGATATCGGCGACGTGCCGGCGCTGCTGTTCGGTTTCACGACCGCTCGAATCGATCCTGCCGGAGCTGACGCCGACACCACTCTGGTGGCGTCGACGGGCAAGGACCTCACCTTCAATCCGCCTCTCGCTCTGCTGCTGGTTCTGCTCGCGCTGATCTTCGCCCTGCTGGCACGGCGGGCGTATCGACGTCACCGCATCTCCGCCCAACCCGCCACCACCGCCGGGGTCATTCCCGTTGCCACTCCGGCCATCGCACCAGCGAAGCCAAGGATGGAGTTGGAGCCCGGTCCCGAACGGCAGCATCAACCGACGTGAACCGCATCCTTCGCCCACTCCGCCGAGTGTCGTTGCCGGTCTCGTTACTGGTCTCGTTGCTGGTGTCATTCGGCTTCGCTCGTAGTGCCGGCGCCGAGCCGTCGATCAGCGGGCCGGTCGTCACGTTGGACCGTACCGAGGTCAATCCGGGCGACAAAATCGTGGTGACCATGGATGGTTTCGCCCCGTCGACGCTGACGATCTCGGTCTGTGGCAACGAGGCCAGGCGTGGGTCTGCCGACTGCAACATGAGGCAGAGCGAAGGCGGAATCACACCCAATGACGATGGCACCCCGGCGTTGCGTGAGATGCCGGCGGCTGCCCCGCCCGTCGACTGCCCGTGCGTGATCCGGGTCTCGAACCGGAACAACGACGAGGTCGCGGTGACTCCGATCATCTTGATCGGACATCCGGTCGGGCCGGTGATCGATGGAGCGAGCCCCGGCGATCTGCTCGTCGTATCAGTCAGCGCCAGGTCGGCTCCGCAGGGTTTGGTCGAAGCGGTGCGCTCCGATCTCGGTGGTCCAACGAACTACCAGGTCACCGTGACCGTCAAGAACCGTTCGACCACGCCGCTGCGTCAGGTGAGGGTTGCCGCTTCGGCTGCGCGGGGCTCCGACAACAACCTGGTGACGCTCGACGTCGCAAATCCGGAACTGATCGGGGTCGGTCAAACGTGGCAGCAGACCGTGTCGGCAGTGGTGCCGGCACCATCGTTCGGGCGGATCGACTGGCTGGTCGTGGTGTCAGGTGCCGGGTCGACGGTCAACGCGAGCAGCGTCAGTCGCCATCGTCCGGTGTTGTTGACTTTGCTGGCGATGGTGGTGGTCATCAACATCTCGCTGCTCGCCATCCGCTGGACAGCTCGTCGCCGGATTGCCCGCACGTCAGTCCCTGCCGACCGGGTTCACGCCGGAGATGCGATCGACGCCACATCCTCCGACGCCACCTCCTTGGCGGCGGACGCGTTCCGAGAGTTCGTGTCGTCGGGTCGCTCGAACACGTGATGTCGGTCCTCGTTCTGGTTCGGACGGCAAGTCTTCTCACCATTGACGGGCGGGCTACTACAAAAGAAGTGACTTTAGAAAATATGGCCTTCTCGTACTGACTTAACTGCTCAATTGGATCAAAAGATTTTGAAAGGAACCTCGATGTTTGCTCGTCGTCTTGTTGGCCTCGGCTGTGTCCTGATGGTGGTATCCGCCGGGTGCGCCGTATCTCTGCCCGCCTCGCCGGGCACCGAGGGTGGTGCCCCAAGCAGCAGCACAGGCTCGCCCAGCGCGTCGGTTTCGGTTGGAAGCTCGACGCCGGTGTCGGCTTTGGATTCGTCATCGGTGCCGAGCCTGACGCCGGATGCGACCGTCGCCGTCATCGCCCCTCCGGCGACAACTTCGGTTGGAGCCGGTGGAACTGGTGCTCCGGGTGAGGTCCCTGCCCTGGGAATGGGTCTGGTTCAAGGAGCGGCCCCTACCCTCGACGCCAGTCAAGCACCGATGACGGTCGCGTCGCCGGTGCCGGAACCAATCGCAGCACCATTGCAGATTGAGGTGTCGGCTCCAGTTGCAGGGCCGCTGCCGGCGACGGAACTGCCGGACCCGGACCCGAACCCGGACTTGGACCCGGCTCGTCCGCACGAGCCTGCGACTAGCGCGGTTTCGAAGCCCGCTACCCCGTCGGTCCCAAAGCCGGCGAGTACGGCAGTCCCGAAACCCACACCGGTAACTGTGCCGAAGCCAGCTTCTCCGGCCCCGAGATCCACTCCCTCGGCCGGCCCCATTGCAGCTCCGGCTGCTCCGGTTCTTCCCGCATTGCCGGGAGGGCCTGCTGGCGTTCCGATTGTCGATGTGAGTCGGATTCCGGCGGGATCTGGGGGTGTTGGGCAGCCCGTGATCATTCCCGCTGCCGTTGCCGGACCGAACCCCGAGCGGATCGGTACGTTCCGATTCGATTGTGCGTACTCGCACATGAACTTCGACGATCCCATCGTTGCGCCCGCTCGGCCGGGTGCGTCTCACCTGCATACGTTCTTCGGAAACACGGGGGTGACTGCCTCAACGACAACGGAGTCGTTGGTCAGCACCGGCAACAGCACGTGCCGTGGCGGGACCGCGAATCGGTCGGGATACTGGGTGCCATCGATGATCGATACGGCTACAGGCATTCCGATCGCGCCCGAATACCTACAGGTGTATTACAAGACCGGTTACAACGGCGTAGCTCCTGGCAATGTCACCGTCATTCCCCGAGGTTTGCGAATGGTAGTCGGCAACTCACGTGCCAGAAATGCGTCTTCGGGGCCAACCACCTGGGAGTGCTTGGATTCTCGTCATGGTCAGCTGACGGCAAGCATCCCGACAAATTGTGTCGCGGGCGAAACGATGAACATGCAGACAAACTTTCCACAATGCTGGGATGGTGTGAATCTCGATTCGCCTGATCATCAAAGCCACATGACTCAGGGCTCGGGTGGGTGCCCACTTTCGCACCCGGTAGCGATCCCGGCAGTCACGTTTAACGTCCGCTATCGGGTCCCTGCGTCGGGTACGTCGACGTGGCGGCTATCGAGCGACGCGTACTCGGCATCGCAGCCAGGTGGGTACTCGGCGCACGCCGATTGGTGGAACGGATGGAACGAAAACGTCATCCGAACCGTTACGCAGAACTGTCTCCAACGGGCTCTCGAATGCCACATGGACCTCCTCGGTGACGGCCGTGCACTCGGCTGATCATCGGTGGGATGCGCTTCCGCTCCGTTCACGAATCGGCCTGGCCCCGGCAGACTGGTCGGGTGACCGACAACCACGTGCCCGAGCAGCCGAGGCCCGATGATGCTCTCGACGGAGACATTCGATTGCTTGGTCAGTTGCTCGGCGAGGTTATTCGCGACCAGGTCGGCCAGCACACCTTCGACCTGATCGAGCGTGTCCGTCGGCACGCGGTGACGCAACGTCGAGCGGACGGAACGGGCGACATCGTCGGTCTTGACGCATTGCTCGCCGGCGTCGACATCGACACCGGGGTGCACGTCATCCGGGCGTTCGGGTGGTTTGCACTTCTTGCCAACATCGCCGAGGATGTTCATCACGCGCGCCGTCGACGCCATCACCGAATCATCGATTCGCCGCCTCGACCGGGAAGCCTCGATTACACCGTCCGCACCTTTCGCGAGTCCGGGCTCGACTCGGCCGAAATCGTGGCCACCCTGGCAGCGGTCGAGGTCAACCCGGTGCTCACAGCGCACCCCACCGAGGTTCGCCGCAAGACGATTGTCGACACCCAACGACGGATCGGCGAACTGCTGCAATTACGCGACCGCACCACCATGGCCACCCATGAGTCCGACGCATGGGTGGCCGAGCTACGTCTGCTGGT
>JANNHO010000451.1:0-1869 GCA_031404435.1 Acidimicrobiaceae bacterium
GAGATGTTGTCAGCCGCAGGCATCGAGACCGCCTTGCCCCGGGTACGCGTTCGGGCGGCGCGCGCTGGTGGACTTGGTGTGCGAGAAGTGAGTTCTATGGGTGGGGGAGCTGCGCAGGGCAACGCTCGACGACGTTCGCACGCACCTGCAACACCCGGCGATCGCTCGGACTTTCCGCCCTGCACTATGCTCGGCCGCTCACGCAACACAAGCCGGTTCGCGTTGCCTGCACCGGCCGAGCCCATCCCATGAGCGCATCTCACCATTCATTGGGCGACGAGCCGGGTTTCAGCCTGGCGTTGCCGGCGCTCTACAACCTGGTCTATTGCAGCCGCGCCACCGCCGGCGTGGACGACGCGGAGGTGGCGCGCATCATCGGCACCGCGCGCCGTTGCAACGCTGAACATGGCATCACCGGCATGCTGGTGTTCGGCCGCGGCATCTTCTTTCAGTGGCTGGAAGGCCCGCGCGACAACGTCACGTCGCTGATGTCGCTGCTGCGCACCGACCGCCGCCACGACAACATCATTCTGCTGAGCGAAGTGGAAGAGGTGCGCGAGCGGCTGTTTCCCGACTGGGACATGGAGCTCGTCACCGGCGACCACATCCGTGAAGTGTTGCAGGACGCGCAGGACAGCGCCAGCGACCCGAAGAACGCACAAGCCCTGGGCCAGCTGCTGGCCGAACTGGACTCGGGGCAGTTGAGCGGTTTGAACGCCGCTTGAGCCAACATCGGCTGCACGCGGCCTGCCCTCACACCTTCAAGAACAACTCCCGATCCGGCGTGAAGTTGGCATACAGCGGCAGCAGCGCGCCGCCGAGCGCGCGTGCGTCGGAGCCGATGCTGCCGGCGACGAGTTGCGGGCGCGAGACGCCTTCCCAGCTGTAGCGTGCGAGCGCGGTCTCGGTCTCGTCGATCAGCGCCGATTGGAGTTCGCGCGCGAACGAGCCGTCGAGGATCACGCCTTACTTCCACGAAGAGACCAAGGCCACGGCGTCGCAGGTCACCAAGTACCCGGGCGGCAAGTACCTGGTGGTGCGCGACATGGCCGAAGCCCGCATGGTGTGCGACTACATCGAGCGCGGCACCGGCCTGGACGACCTGCGCTCGCGCTTCGGCAAGGCGGCGTCACCGGATCTCGACTTCGAGACGGACCTGCTGCGCATCGGCGTGGCCAACCAGACCACGATGCTGTCGGGCGAGTCGCTCGCCATCGCGGGCGAAGTCCGCAAGTCGATCGCGACGCGCTTCGGCGACGCGGAAGGCGCGGAGCGGTTCCGCAGCTTCGACACCATCTGCTCGGCGACGCAGGACCGCCAGGATGCGGTGCTGAAGATGCTGGAGAACGACGTGGACCTGTGCGTGGTCATCGGCGGGTACAACTCGAGCAATACCAACCACCTCGCGGCGCTGTGCGCCGAGAAGGTTCGCACCTTTCACGTGGAAGACTCGGCCTGCATCCGGCCCCTGTCGCGCAGCATCGGCCACAAGCCGGTGGGTTCGCACGACGAGGTCACCGAGAGCGACTGGCTGCCGGCCGGCAACCTGGTGGTCGGCGTGACGGCCGGCGCCTCGACGCCCAACAACAAGGTCGGTGAAGTCATCGAGCGCATCTACGCCACGCGCGGTATCGACCTGACGGCCGCGCTCGGAGCCCCGTAACACCTGGGACCCTGGCGGGTCCACCTCGTTCTGCTGGCGACGCAGGTCATTTTCGCGACCCTGCCCATCGCCGCCAAGCTCGTCCTTCATGCCGTCGAACCGATGGGCCTCGCGATGCTCCGCATCGCGGGCGCGGCGTCGCTGTTCGTGCTGGCCCACCTGTGGCGCAGCGGGGCGATCCGGATCGAGCGCTCGGACCTGCTGCC
>JANNHO010000452.1:0-3419 GCA_031404435.1 Acidimicrobiaceae bacterium
AGGTTGTAGCGCCGCCTGAGTCGCGTGCCGGATATTTCCTCGACAATGTCGACGAGCTGGTTGATGGTAACCAGCTCGTCGCTCCCGAGATTGAGCGGGCGCCAAAGAATATCGTCCGCATCTTTCTCGATGTGCGTGAGACGAACCTTGAGAAGCCGTCAACCGTCGCCGTCAACACTCTCACCGATCGCCTGACCGCCTCTGGCTTTCGCGTGACGACAAACAAACGCGAAGCGGCGCTGATCGTCGACGGCACGATCTCATCCCGTTCAGCTCCGGTCACCGATGACGTCAAACGTCAGGGCGGCGTCAACGCTGAAGCCACCGCCACCCTAAGACTTCTGGTCGGCACGGATGTCATCGCCGGCTTGCTGTGCACGCTGGCCCGCCCGTTCGGGTCGTTCTGGTCGTGTTCGAGCGGGTCGTGATCGATGTGCCCGCCCATCGCCTCGGCTGGCGGGGCGATGGTAACGACCGCTGGCGCGGCGTCGTGGGCTGCGCTGCGGGGGTCGGCGTGGGGGTCCGAGGCGGCGAGCTGTCGCAGCTGAGTGGCGGACCAACTCGACCGCATCCGCCATGTTGTGCGGCGATTGTCCGGGTGGTCGATGCGCTCGCTGAGCGCGGTCGCCGGCTGACGCCGGCCCGGCACGAGAACCGGCAGGTGGACCGGGTCGGGTGCCGTCGGCACGTGGAGAGCCACCTCGGCGGCGGCCGTCGCCCCTGATCGATGATGCAGGCATACCACTAGGTGGTCGCGCGCCCTGGTGCACGCGACGTACGTCAACCGGGCGGACTCGAGCGTGGCGAGGGCTCGCTCGTCGATACTGGTGAAGTTGCTCGTCTGCAACTTCCCCACCTTGACCGCGACAACGGGGCCATGCGGAGCCTTGTCGAACGAGGCTCGAACGTGATCACCAGTGGGCCGTTGCCGACCGAGGCCCGTCACGACAACGATCGGAAACTCCAGTCCTTTCGCGGCGTGCACCGTGAGAAGGTGGACGGCGTCCTCGTCGGTCTCGTCGGTGGTGACGTTGCTGCGGTCGTCGTTGTCGACGCGCATGGCAATCCACGCCAAGTAGTCCCCGAGCGAGCCGCCGGTCTGCTCAAACCACCACCGGGCCTCGTCGATCACGATTCGAAGTCGGCGCCACGTGGTGGTCGGTGCTCCGTCGACCAACGACGCCGCATGGGAGAACGTGGCGCTCGCCACCTCGGCGAGCAGATCGGGCACGGGTACCCGGTGTCGAGCGTCGCTCCACCGGCGAACCTGGGCGATCGCCGCGAGAACCGCCGGATGCCCGGGTCGATCGGCGTCGCCGAACACGGTCCACGAGCCGCCGGAGCCGCGGTGTTCGAGCAACTCGATGTCGCTGATGGCCAGTACCGAGGTGCGCAAGGCATTCACCAACGTGATCGGCGAGGCGGTGTCGTTCACCGCAGCCAGCACGCGCAACAGATCACGCGGTTCGCGACTGTCGTACAGCAGTGCTCCACCCTCGATCACGTACGGGATGCCGGCGAGTCGCAGCGCAGACTCGAGATGGGTGAGCTCGGTTCGGGCTCGGATCAATACGGCGATGTCGCTGTAACGGGCCGTCCGCTGCGTGGAGCCATCGCGGCAGACCCAGTTGTCGTGGGCCGCGGTGATGGCGCGGGCGATATCGCTGGCCTCCGCCTGCGCTGCCTCCTGCGCAGAAGCCTTCATCACACCGCCGAGGACCAGTACCTCCGTGGGCGCGCTGGCGACGTGAGCGATCAGCGGCTCGAAAGGCACCTGGCCGGCCGTGGTCGATGACGCGAACCATGCAGCAAACGTCGAGTTCACCCACTCGAGAATCTCGGGTCGCGAACGGAAGTTGGTGCTCAGCAGCAGCGGCGTCACGTCTGCCCGTTCCGCGAGTTGGGCGAACAGTGCGACATCGGCGTCACGGAAGCCATACACGGACTGCTTGGGGTCGCCAACAGCGAACAACACCGGGGTGTGTCCGCTGGGCAGTGGTTCCGTGAGTGCTTCGACGATGTCGAACTGCACCACGTCGGTGTCTTGGAACTCATCGATGCACAGGTGGCTGATCTCGTTGCGCAGCCGAACGCATAGTTCGGGGCGGGCCCGGAGCAAGCGGCGAGTGAGCACCAAGATGTCGTCGAACGAGACGTGTCCGCTGCGGTACCGCTCGTGGGCCTCGTGGAGTACCACGGGCACAAGTACATGCAACATCGTGCGCAACGCGCAATCGGTGATGGTTTGGCCCAACGATGAAACGAGCTCTTTCACCTCGTCGCGCGACGGCTTGCCTGCTGCGCCGCCATTGGTGCCGAGACGAGGCTCAGGTCGGCTGGCCAGCGCCTCGGACATGGATGTTGACGTCGAGAACGCGTCGATCGCAGGCTGCATGTCGAGCAACCTGGCGCGCAGGGTGGCCGGCACGGTGGGGTCCGCGATGATCGCAGTGACGCGCGCCAGCGCAGCTCGGCACGTTCCCTGCCACGGTGCTCCCGGGGCGAAATCGACATCATCGAACCGGTCCCACTGTCCGTCGATCAAGCGGATCAGGTGCTCGAGATGGAACATCCCGTTCGATGCAACGACCACGTCGAGGGCTTCACGGACGGCTGGATCGTTTCGTTCCGCGATGTCGTCGAAGAACGTGTTCCGAATGCGACGAACGCGCTCGACGATGTCGGCGCCGGACAGCAGTTCGTCCTGCGTGGTGAACACGGGAGGGAGCCCGGCCTCGAGCGGATGGCGTCGCAAGATCGACAGGCAGAACGAATGAATCGTGCCGACCGACATGTGCTCGATGGCTGACAGGTGCTTGCCGGGCAGCTTGGCCCGCAGCTTGTTGACGAGGTCGCGGGCGGCACGATCGGTGAATGTGATCGCGACCAGACGAGCCGGGTCGCAGTCGGCTTCCAATGCGCTCTCGAGGCGGCGGATGAGCGTCTCGGTCTTGCCGGCACCGGCACCCGCAGACACCGCGAACGAAACGTCGAGGTCGTGCCGAGCGCGGTCGCGTGCCGATTGATCGGTCAGCGTCGGCTCTGCAGCGGCGAGCGCGGGCCCCGCATCGGTGAGCGCTGGTCGCTCATCGGGTTCCGGCGGGTCGAGGTCGAAGCTGAGCTGGGCGGTGTTCATCGGGTGGGGTTCACGTTGCGGGTTGTTCGGCTTCGAGCCACTCGCTGCGGCGTTGGTTGATCTCGTTGACACCGAGGCCGTCGGGTGCGCACACCTCGCACCCCCACGTGCCCACCTCTCCAGGTTCGAACACCCCGGCGTCGATCGAGTGGGCGATCTGCGCGATTCGCGTGTGCAGTACGTCGCGCACGTCGGAGGTGAGCGCGATCGAGACGTCGGCGTCGTCTTCCGGCCGACCGACGAAACGGTACGCGGCTCGGCTGACGGGTTGACCCAGCAGCTG
>JANNHO010000453.1:0-9252 GCA_031404435.1 Acidimicrobiaceae bacterium
GTCAGGGCCGTCAGCCCAGTTGTGTACGCATCACGTCGGAAGTCGGGCACGTGCTCGATCAGCCAAGCGGGCTCGACCCATCTCCACCCGACGAACTCGCTGCCATCGGATGACGGCCCTGACGGTGTTGGCGGGCGGGGCGGGATAGCGTCGAGCGGGTGACCGATCTGTTCAGCGCCGCGGCCGAGCAGCGGCTGCATGCGCAGGCACCGCTGGCGGCTCGGTTGCGACCGCGCAGCCTCGATGATGTCGTTGGCCAGGAGCACCTGGTCGGGCCGGGCAAGCCGTTGCGCCGCCTGGTCGAGCAGGACCGCTTGACCAGCGCAATCTTCTGGGGACCGCCAGGCACCGGCAAGACCACGCTGGCGCTCGCCGTGTCCGGAACCACCAAGCGCGCCTTCGAACAGCTCAGCGCGGTCACGGCCGGAGTGAAAGACGTTCGTGAGGTGATCGAGCGGGCCCGCCAGCGCCTTGGCGAGCACGGTCGCGGCACCATCTTGTTCCTCGATGAGATCCACCGATTCTCCAAAGCCCAGCAGGATGCACTGCTACCGGCGGTGGAGGACGGAACGCTCACGCTGATCGGCGCAACAACCGAGAACCCCTTTTTCGAAGTCAACCCGCCCTTGCGCAGCCGGAGCACGCTGTTTCGCTTGGAGCCCCTCGACGGGCAGGCGATGCTCACGCTCATCGAACGCGGGTTGCAGGCCGAAGGGACCACCGCCACCGACGAGGCGATCGCCCATCTGCTCAGCCGGGCCGGTGGTGACGGCCGGCAGGTGCTCACCTCGCTCGAAGTGGCCGTGGCGCTTGCCCATCCCGGCCAGGTTGCGCTCGAACACGTGGAGAACGCCCTCGGTACGAGTGCTTTGCGCTACGGGCGCGACGACCACTACGACGTGGTCAGTGCGTTCATCAAGTCGATGCGCGGCAGCGATCCGCAGGCCGCGGTCTACTACCTGGCGCGGATGCTGGAGGCGGGCGAGGACGCCCGTTTCATCGTGCGTCGGATGGTGATCTTCGCCAGCGAAGACGTCGGCCTGGCCGACCCCACCGCGCTGCTCGTCGCAGTCGCTGCAGCCCAGGCCGTCGAGCACGTCGGATTGCCCGAAGCACAGCTCAACCTCAGCCAGGCCGTGATCCATCTGGCGACTGCGCCCAAGAGCAACCGTGCCGCTCTGGCGATCTGGAGCGCCCGCGCCGACGTGCAGGGTGGGGCCATCGGCGAGGTCCCGCCACACCTCCGCGACGCCCACTATCAGGGGGCCAAGACGCTCGGCCACGGCACCGGATACGACTACCCTCATGACCATCCCGATGGTTGGGTTGCCCAGCAGTACCTCCCCGTCGAGCAGGTTGACAAGCGGTACTACGAACCGACCGAGTACGGACGAGAGCGCGAGGTGCGAGATCGAATGGAGCGACGCAAATGACCGCAGGTGAGCTCGGTGTGGTGCTGGCGGCGGTGCTGTGTTGCATCGGATTTGCCGCGCTGATCGTGGTGTTGATGCGGGTCCTCGACATGCTGAAGGCGCTTCGCGGCGAGGTGGCTACCTTGCGCGCCGAGACCGGGCCGTTGCTGGTCGAGTTGCGCTCGTCCACCCAGGGTGCCGCGGCCGCAGTCGAACAGGCCAGGTCCGACCTCGACCGCTTCGACCGGGTGATCGGTTCGGCGGAAGCGATCAGCGGGGCAATGGCCGGCAGCGGTCGAGTGGCGCGGGCCGCGCTCAGCACACCGGTGATCAAGACCGCCGCGCTCGCCACCGGGACCAGTCGGGCTGTCAAGCGCTTGCGTAGCAAGAACGACGTCAACGTACCGAGGGCGAACGCAGCGGGGGAGCGATCGGCATGATGAAACGAGTCACATGGTTCGTAGGTGGGGTCGCCGCCGGTGCGGTTGGCGTCGGTGCAGCCAAACGTAAGGTCAAGTCCGTCGCCAACGAGTTGGCGCCGGTGCAGGTTGCCAAACGGGCGACGGGGTCGGTGCGCGAGCGAGGGCATCGAGTTGCCGATGCAGCGCGAGAGGGCCGCCGGGCGATGAAGGCCAAAGAGAACGAGTTGCGGGCCCGTTTCGATGGTCGAACGTCGGTGGCCGATGAGCTCGACGATGTCGACATGGTGCTCGTCGATGGCCATCCCGTCGAGGCCGGCCAGGTGGTCGTGCTGCGGCAGGTTCGCGACGACCCGAAGCGGACACGACGAGGTGCCTGAAACGGTGCTCTCGGGGCCCGTGAACCACGATCTGGTCGACGACCTACGCGAGGCGCTCGACGACTCACGGGTACGGGTCAGTCCCACCGAGCTCGGCCTGTACCGGCGCGACTCGTCGAACATCGAAGGGCTCGCCGGGGTTGTCGTGTTCCCAACGACCACCGCCGAGGTCCGTGCGGTGGTGATGGCCGCAGTTGCCCACGGGACGCCGTTTGTAGCTCGCGGTGCCGGGACCGGTCTGGCCGGTGGAGCCACACCCACCGCAGACGGGGTCGTGATCGTGTTGACCAAGATGAACCGGGTGATGTTGGTCGACCCGGTCAACCGGTTTGCGTGGGTCGAGCCTGGGGTGCTGAACCTCGACCTCACCCGCGCTGTCACCAAGTACGGGTTGCACTTCGCCCCCGATCCCAGCAGCCAGCAGAGCTGCTCGATCGGCGGAAACCTGGCCAACAACTCCGGCGGACCGCACTGCCTCGCCGACGGGGTCACGTCTGCCCACATCCTCGCCGCCGAGGTGGTGCTGCCCGATGGCGACGTCGTGGGCCTCGGTAGCGAAACCGGTGATGTCGACGGCTACGACCTGCGTGGCGCGTTCGTTGGCAGCGAGGGAATGTGCGGCATCGCCACCAAGATCTGCGTGCGTCTCACCCAGAACCCGCCTGCGGTGCGCACGATGCTGTTCGACTTCCCGACTGTTGCCGCGGGGGCCGAGACCGTGAGCGCGATCATCGCCGCCGGGATGCTGCCGGCAGCGCTGGAGATGATGGACCAGCTGTGCGTGCAGGCGGTCGAGGAGTACATCCACGCCGACCTGCCCGTCGACGCTGCGGCCGTGCTTTTGGTCGAGGTGTCCGGGCAGCCGCACGGCCTGGAACACGATGTGGAACGCATCGTCGCGATTGCGCACGAGCATGGGACCGGCACCGTGCGCATCGCCCAGGACGAAACCGAACGGGCCCTGTTGTGGAAGGGCCGCAAGAGTGCATTCGGGGCCATCGCCCGGATCAAACCCAACTACTACCTGCACGACACGGTGGTTCCGCGTCGGCAACTTCCCGCTGTGCTAGCCCAGGTGTACGAGATCGCCGAACGGTACGACCTGCTGGTGATGAACGTGTTCCACGCCGGCGACGGCAACCTGCATCCACTGCTCGTGTTCGACAAGCGCGAGCCGGGAGCGATGGAACGGGTGCACGCCGCCGGTGACGAGATCGTGCGCGCCTCGGTTGCCGCCGGGGGAGTGCTCAGCGGCGAGCACGGGATCGGCCTGGAAAAGCGCGACCTGATGCCGCTGATGTTCTCCCCGGCCGACCTCGCCGCGCAAGCCGCGTTGCGTGCTGCGTTTGACACGACCGGCCTGGCCAATCCCGACAAGGTGCTGCCCAGCCCGTCGAGTTGCGGCGACGCCCACGTGGCGCCGGAGGGCGCGTGGATCTGACCGCGTTCGCTGCCGATGTCGGCAGCGTCGGCCCGGTCACCATCGCCGGGCACGGCACCCGTGGTGGCGAAGTCGCCGGGCGTCGGTGTGTCCGGGCGCCCAGCGGTATCGACTGGATTCAGGCCGATGAGATGACTGCTTCGTGCGGCGCTGGGACGCCGGTCGATGAACTGGCGGCAGCGCTGCGCGAGGTCGGTCAGCGCACGGTACTGCCACCGGGCGGCACCGTCGGCGGTGCCCTCGCTGCCGGGCGCAGCGGCATTCGCCGTCTCGGTGATGGGCCGATGCGCGACGTCTTGCTGCAGACCCACTACATCGGTGACGGTGGTGACGTCGTGAAAGCGGGCGGCCCGACGGTGAAGAACGTCAGCGGCTTCGATGTATGCCGGCTGCTGGTTGGGTCGCGCGGCACGTTGGGTTTCCTCGGTGACGTGATCGTGCGGACTCGTCCGCTCGCGTTGTGCTCGCAGTGGTTTCGGGGCGACGGACGCGACCCGCTCGAGATTCTCGCCACGACCTACCGGCCGGTTGCCGTGCTGTTCGACGGCACCTCGGTTTTCACGCTGCTCGAGGGCCACCCGCGTGATGTCGCCGAGCAAGCGACAACGTTGGGCCTGACCGAGGTCGACGGTCCGCCGAAGATTCCGCCGCATCGCATCAACGTGTTGCCCGCCGCGCTGTCAGCGGTCGTCGGCGCGCTCGCTCCGGGGTCGTTCGTGGCGGAGATGGGCGTCGGAGTGCTGCACACTGCATCGCCGGTCGATCCGGTAACGCCAGACCCCGGCGTTGCCCGAGTGGCTGCGCGCATGAAGCAGCAGTTCGATCCGATGGGCCGGCTGAACCCGGGCGTTGTCGTTGGCTGATCGACCGTTCGTCGCCGAGCCGCCCGGCGACATCGAGACCGCGACGATGCTTGCCCGTCATGCTGCCGCACGGTGGGGTTTGCCGGCTCCCGGGCTGTTGCGGGTGGGGATGAATGCGTTGTTCACGGCTGGGCCCGATGTGGTGATCAGGGTCGGCAAGCCGACGTCGGATCCCCAGGGCGCGATCCGGCTCGCAGGCGTACTGTCGGCACATGGGGTGCGCACGCCGCGCTTCGTGTGCGATCGACCCGTGGTGCTCGGGCCGCTGGCGGCGACCGCTATCGAGTACCACGATCAGGCCGCGTCGCTCATCCCGCTCGACTGGGAAGAGGTCGGGGCGATGGCCGCGCGGGTGCACGGCGTTGATCCCGCGGAGGTGTCGGACTTCTACCCGGTGCCGCACTGCTCGACGTTCCCGTGGTGGGATCTCGAGGGATTGCTCGCCGAGGTGAAGGATCTCCTCGATCCACCTGCGCGCTCAGGCTTGCACGCAGCGCTGCATCGTCACGCCGGCTGGTACGACGAGTGGCGTTCGCCAGGCGAAGTCGGCGCGGTGCTGTGCCACGGCGATGTGCACCCCGGCAACGTGTTGGTCACACCGGATGGGCCGATGCTGATCGACTGGGATCTGCTGTGCACGGGACCGCCGGCGTGGGATCATGCACCGTTGATGACATGGACCCAACGGTGGGGAGGAGAGCCCGACGTGTACGAGCGTTTCGCCGAGGGGTACGGGCGGTCGCTGCGCGGCGACCCGGCTGCCGAGGCGATCGCCGAGCTGCGCCTGGTGGCCGCCACCCTGATGCGCGTGCGCGCCGGACGCGTCGACCCAACCGCAGCCGCCGAGGCCGAGCGACGCCTGCGCTGGTGGCGTAGCGATCCGGGTGCGCCGCCGTGGCGCGCGGCCTGAGCAGGTGACGGGTGCTGAACCGGTTGTCCCAAGAAGCGTTCGCTGGGGTGCGGCGATGACCGGGCATGCGGTCGTGATCGCAGGAGGCGGTCCGACCGGGCTGATGTTGGCGGGCGAGTTGGCGTTGGCGGGGATCGACGTCGCCATCGTCGAACGACGCGCCAACCAGGATGTCGACGGATCGCGAGCCGGGGGTCTTCACTCGCGCACCCTCGAGGTGCTTGATCAGCGTGGCATCGCGGAACGATTCCTCTCGGCGGGGCAGGTGCACCCGGCCCTGGGGTTCGCGCAGGTCGCGTTGGACATCAGTGACTTCCCTACCCGCCACAACTACGTCCTTGCGCTGTGGCAGCGCCTCTTCGAGCCCATCCTGGCCGGCTGGGTCGGTGAGCTCGGGGTTCCGATCCTTCGCGAACGCGAGGTGGTGGGCTTCGCTCAAGACGACACCGGCGTCGATGTCGAGCTGTCCGACAACACGTCGCTGCGAGCGGAGTATCTCGTCGGCTGCGACGGAGGACGCAGCCTGGTCCGCAAGGTAGCGGGCATCGACTTCGTCGGGCTGGATCCTTCGACCAGCTGGATGATCGCCGAGGTCGAGATGGACACCGAACCGGAGTTCGGCTTCCGTCACGACGGCGTCGGAACCCATGCCATCGGGCGGAGGCAAGATGGGGAGCGAATTGGGGTCGTGCTCACGGAACGACATGTCGAGCACACCGGCGAGCCCAGCTTGGACGAGCTCCGCGAGGCACTCGTCGGTGTGTACGGGACCGACTACGGGGTGCACAGCCCGACCTGGATCTCCAGGTTCACGGACATGACGCGCCAGGCGGTGTCCTACCGCCACGGCCGTGTGCTGCTGGCTGGGGACGCCGCACACGTACATCCTCCGCAGGGCGGCCAGGGACTCAACACGGGCGTGCAGGATGCCGTGAACCTGGGATGGAAGCTTGCCCAGGTGGTCAACACGACATCACCCGCGAGCCTCCTGGACACCTACCACACCGAGCGGCACCCCGTCGGTGCCCGGGTGTTGCACAACACCATGGCGCAAGTCGCGCTCAGCAGGCCCGACGAGCGCCATCAGGCCCTGCGCGACATCATGACCGAACTGCTGGGCATGGACGGGCCTCGCCGGCGCATCGCCGCGATGCTCTCCGGGCTCGACATCCACTACGACGTTCACCACGACGTTCACCACGACGGTGGAGACGGGCACCCGCTGCTCGGGCGGCGCATGCCCGATCTCGACGTGCAGACCGCCGATGGGCCCACGCGCGTCTTCACGCTGCTGCACGACGCCCGGCCCGTGCTCGTCAACCTCGGCGAACCCGGTGGTTTCGACATTTCTCCTTGGGCGAATCGAGTCCGGTTCGTCGACGCCAAGCATGATGGCGTGTGGGAGCTCCCGGTCGTTGGCGTGATCGCTGCCCCACCGGCGGTGTTGATCCGACCCGACGGACATGTCGCCTGGGCAGGCGACCTCACGGACCCAGCACTGCCACAAGCACTGACGACCTGGTTCGGAGCGGTCAGTCCGGCGGCGGCCTCCGGTCCGGCTCAGACCGGCTGGCAGATCGGGCAGAAGTAGCACGGCCGCCCGCCAAGCTCGACCGTCTGGATCGGCGTCGTGCAGCGCAGGCACCGGTCGCGGTGGTAGACGTAGGTTGCCTCGCCCCGGCGCAGCCTCCGGTCGCGGGGGAGGTCCACCTCGCCGCGTCCGACGGTGACGATCCGGTTGTCTTTCACGCCCTGGCGCAACATCGTGGTGATCGTCGTCCACAGCGCTTCTAGCTCCGCCCGGTCGCAGGCGCTGCCCGGGCGCGACGGGTGGATGCCGTGCACGAACAGCGCTTCGGCGCGATACACGTTGCCGACCCCGCACATCACCGTCTGATCGAGCAGCAGGGCGCCGATCGCCTGCTTGCGGACAAGGATCCGGTCGACAGCTCGTTGCGGTTGTGCGTCGCGGCGCAATGGGTCCGGCCCGAGCCGTGCCACGATCGCGTCGCGTTCGACGGAGGTGTCGATGGTGCACGCCGTCGGCCCGGCGAGATCGATCGTGGCCAAGTCCGTCGAGAGTCGCATCCGTACCTCGCCGATTGGGTCCGGTATGTCACTTCCGGGGCTGACCCGAAACTTGCCGAACAGGCCGAGGTGGACGTGCCCCACATACCCGTTGGCCCACCAGTAGAACAGGTGCTTGCCGTACGGTTCGATCCGGTCCAGGATCACCCCGTCGACGAGCGCGGCGTCAGCGAAGCGTCCCTGCGGCGAACTCACCGCGACAGGTCGGCCGCGCAACAGCTTCTGATGGTCGCGAGCGATGCGGTGAATCGTGTGTCCCTCAGGCATGGTGCCCGTGAGGGTAGGGCGTCACCGAGGCGATACCCTCGGCGGCGCTGTGGACCTTCGCATCGACGCCGACGAGCTCTCGACGTGTGTGAGCTGTGGGCTGTGCCTGCCGCACTGCCCCACGTTCCGAGCCACCGGCGAGGAGGCCCTGTCACCGCGTGGCCGGATCTCGGCGATGCGCGCGGTACAGATCGAGGACGCCCCGGTGACCGACGAGTTCGTGTCGTTCATGGAAACCTGCGTGCAGTGCCGCGGCTGCGAACCGGCCTGTCCGAGCGGTGTGCCGTTCGGCCATCTGATGGAGTCGACTCGGACCACGCTGGCTGCCGCGCACCGCATCACCCCGTGGTGGCAGCGTGCCGGGTTTGCCGCGCTGGCGCGCCACCGCCTACTGCTCGTTGGATCGACCGTGCTCGCCGGCGCTCAGCGACTGCACCTCGTTCCGCGTCGGCTCGGGTTGTCGCGGTTGCCGCTGCGCCGACCGCCCCGGGTCGCTTCCACCGGGACCGACGTGTGGCTGTTCACGGGCTGCGTCATGGATGCATGGTTGCGCGACGTGCACCACGCCACAGCCCGGGTTCTGGGCGCGATCGGGGTCACGTATCAGATCCCCGGCGCCGGGGCGAGCTGTTGTGGGGCGCTGCACGTTCACGCTGGGCTTCACGAGCAAACCGTCGAGCTGGCGCACCGAGTGATCGCGTCGATGCCGGGCGATGCCCCCGTCGTAGTCAATTCCGCCGGGTGCGGTGCGGCGCTGAAGGACTACGGGCACCTGCTCGGGACCCCGGCTGCTGCTGCGTTCTCCGCCCGCGTTGTCGACGTGCACGAGTTCGTCGCGGCCAACATCGACAAGCTGCCAGAGGTGCGCCGCCTCGACGAGCGTGTCACCGTGCAGGACCCATGCCACCTTCGTCACGTACAGCGAACCCACCTTGCGGTCCGTACGGTGCTCGGGGCGGTGGCCGATCTGGTCGAGCTCGACGATGACGGCCTGTGCTGCGGCGCAGGTGGCGCATACTCGGCGATGCAGCCAGAACTGGCAGGGGCGATTCGTGAACGCAAGCTTGAATCGCTCGCCCGCGCCGGCGGTTCGGGGATGTTGGTGGCGAGTGGGAACCCGGGGTGTGCCATGCACCTGCAGGCCGTCGGTGTGCGCGTCCGCCATCCGCTGGAGATCGTTGCCGAGGCGCTCGGATGAGCCAGCCCGGAGCATTCGACGACCTAGCTGCAAGGTTGCAGGCCATCGTCGAGGATCTCGACGACCGCTCGTTCACGATCCTCCGTGAGGCATCCGCCGCAAAGCTGGGCCGACCGGCGGACGACAAACGGCTCACCCAGGCGCGCCGAGCGATCGAAAAGGCCATTCGCCTTCTCGGCGATACCCCGACCGACGACGACTGGTAACGCGGCGGGCTGTCGGCACCGGAGTGTTGAGCGGCCACCCGGGTGGGCGCGCCCCACTCGGCTTGACG
>JANNHO010000454.1:0-4668 GCA_031404435.1 Acidimicrobiaceae bacterium
ATGCTGTGGGAAGCGCTCGGCCATCCGGCGCCAGTGTGGGGGCATGTGCCGGTGCTGGTGAACGAGCAGCGCAAGAAGATCTCCAAGCGCCGCGACAAGGTCGCGCTGGAACAGTTCCGCGCTGACGGCTACGTCGCCGACGCGATGGTCAACTACCTCATGACGCTCGGCTGGTCGCCGCGGGGAGATACCGAGATCGTGCCGTGGTCAACGATCGAAGCCGATTTCCGCCTCGAAGATGTCACTCACTCGCCGGCGTTCTTCGATCTCAAGAAGCTGGCTGCGTTCAACGGTGAGTACATCCGGGCGATGCCTGTGGAGGCCTTCACCGAGGCGTGCCGGCCATGGCTGGATCGGTGGTGCGGCGAGCACCCCGAAGCGGTGTGGAACGAGGCGGTGTGGAACGCGATGGCCCCGTTCGTACAGCTCCGCGCCGTCACTCTGGCCGATGCCGCCGGCGTGGTCGACTTCTTGTTCCTGCCCTCGCCGGAGCTCGATGAAGCAAGTGTGGCCAAGCTCGTGTCGACTGCCGATCTCGCGTCGTCGACCGCGGCGGTGCTGCGCGACAGCGTGGCCGCGTTCGCCGTGTGCGAGTGGTCGACCGAGTCAATCAAGCTGGCCTTCGAGTCAGTCGCCGAGGCTCAGGGCCTGAAGATCGGCAAGGCGCAGACGTCCGTCCGTGTGGCCGTCACCGGTCGTACGGTCGGGCCGCCGCTGTTCGAATCGATCGAGTCGCTTGGGCGTGACGAAACCTTGCGTCGCATCCGGGCCCTGCAGGGGCTCATCCCGGCGCAGTGAGTGATCTGTGGGCGCAGTACCGCGGCGATGACCCGACGGGTGATCCGAACGGTAACGACGCGGTCCATGCTCAGGACCGCGCGACCGAGGTGAACGAGGTGAACGCTGTCGCCGCACACCCGGCCGGTAGCGACGCTGATCCGACGCCCGTCGGCGGTGTGCGCGTGGTGGTGCCCCGCCGCCGTCGCCCGTGGCGGCGGCGAGTGGTGTGGACCGTGTTGCTCGGGGTGTTCGCTGGCCTCGCTTACTACGGCGTCACGGTGTTGCAGGTTCATGCCACCGGCCGCGGCGACGAGGCCCGCCCGGTGGATGCGATCGTGGTGATGGGTGCCGCCCAGTACGACGGCACGCCGTCGCCGCTGTTACAGGCCCGGCTCGATCACGCCGTCGAACTGTGGAACGACGGCCTTGCTGCGGTGATGGTGGTGACCGGTGGACGCCAACCCGGGGACCGTTTCACCGAAGCGGAGTCGTCGGCGGCATACCTGGTCGAACACGGCGTCCCGGGGGGTTCGATCCTGAGTGAGAGCGTCGGGCGGAACTCGTATGACTCGCTGCGCGGCGTTGCCGATCTGCTCGCGGCGCGCCAGTTGAACAGCGTGTTGTTGGTGAGCGATCCGTTCCACTCGTTGCGGATCAAGCTCACCGCAGCCGAGCTCGGCCTCGACGCGTCGGTGTCGCCGACGCGCACCAGCCCGGTGCAGGGCGGTGAGGCACAACGGCGTGAACTCAAGGAGGCCGCCGGTGTCGCGCTCGGCAGGATCATCGGGTTCCGGCGCTTGCTCGGGGTTACCGGCTGACAGTGATCAGCTGACCGTTCGACCCGTCAGTCCCATCACGTCGGCCACGAGCTCGAACGATTGTCGCCGTGCCGCCGGGCAGTGGACGTTGGTGGTGATCATCAGTTCGTCGGCCCCGGTGCGCTCGGCGAGTTGCTCGAGTCCCTTGCGCACCGTCGCCGGGTCACCGACCACATGCTCGGCCGTCCACGAATCGACCGTCGCCTGCTCGATAGGTGAGTACGGATAGGCGGCGGCCTCCTCCGGGCTCGGATACACGTCGGGTCGCCCTTGGCGGAGGCGAAGGATGGCCAACGCCCCCGACCCGGCCAACCAGGCCGCCTCATCGTCAGTATCGGCGCACACCACGTTCACGCCCAGCATCAGGTAAGGCCGTTCCAGCGCAGACGACGGCTTGAACGCAGCGCGGTAGGCCTGGACCGCAGCGCCGGTGTTGCCGGCCGCGAAGTGGTGGGCAAACGAAAATGGCAGCCCGAGCGAACCGGCCAGATGGGCGCTGAAATCGCTACTGCCGAGCAACCACAGCGCGGGCTTGTAGCCCCGCGCCGGCACCGCGTGGATCGCGCTGAATGGATGCGTGGAAGCAGCGCTGACGGTGGGGTCGGGGCCCTCGAAGTACCCGATCAGCTCGGCCAGCTGGCGGGGAAAATCGTCGGCCCCGTCGAGGCTGCGACTCCGCCGCAGCGCCATCGCGGTCAGACCGTCGGTGCCGGGCGCGCGGCCGAGACCGAGATCGATCCGCCCCGGGTGAAGCGCTTCCAGCATGCCGAACTGCTCGGCGATGGTGAGTGGCGAGTGGTTCGGCAACATCACCCCGCCGGAGCCGAGGTGCATATGTGTGGTGACCGATGCGAGGTGGGCGAGCAGCACCGCCGGTGATGAACTGGCGATGCCCGGCATGTTGTGGTGCTCGGCCACCCAGTAGCGGGTGAACCCCAGCCCGTCGGTCAAGCGGGCCAGCTCCAGCGAGGCGCGCAAGGCATCGGCGGGCGTGCTCCCCGATGAAACAGGGGCAAGGTCGAGCACGGACAACGCAGCGGCGGGCATGCATGTCCCAACGCCCGCCGGGTGCACGGTGTTCCCATCGACACCGATCGTGCACCGTGAAACTGGGTGGGAGCGCAGATTCGTCGTTGGTACACTCGACCGTCCACGGGCATGCCCGATGGGGAATGGTGTAATTGGCAACACAGCAGTTTCTGGTACTGTTATTCAGGGTTCGAGTCCTTGTTCCCCAACGTTTCCGAAGGCCGACCCGAGCAGGGCGGCCTTCGTCGTTCACCAGTCGTTGTGTGGGGGTCCGGGCGCCAAAGCGGTTGGCGGCCATGGTTGCCGTTGGTAGTGTGCTGGGGCTACTTGGCCCCATCGTCTAGTGGCCTAGGACACCACCCTCTCAAGGTGGCGGCACGGGTTCGAATCCCGTTGGGGCTGCCAATGTGATGCCAGCAGAGCCACTCGTCGGAGTGGCTCTTCTGCTTTTCAACAGCTCTACTGGGCACCGACCCCGTCACGAACGAGCAGCGCTACGCGTTGCGAACCGTACGCGCCGGAAAGCGCGCGAAGCGCAGCGGGCTCACGAGATGATCAGCCAAACCGAACGCAGCCTGTCGGTGCGCACGGCATACTGCGCCGCGCGCTCGGCCAGGGACTGAAATGGGGATGGATCGGCGTCAACCCGGCCGTTGTGACAACACCGCCGCGCGTGCCTCAGCCGAACATCAATCCACCGTCGAACGCAGAAGTGGCACGGGTGCTGCGTCGAGTGCTGAGACGTCGCCGGAGCTGGCGCGCTTTCTCATGCTGTCTGCTGCGACTGGGGCGAGGCGCTCTGAGATCGTCGCGCTGCGATGGAGCGACGTCGATATGGCGAACCGCACTGTGGCCATCTGCCGTGGCGTGGTCGCTGGCCCCGATGGCCTGGTCGAGAAGGACACGAAATCCCACGCGGCACGACGGGTCGCGCTTGGCGGGAATGGGTTCGTGTTCAGTAACACCGCCGACGGCTCGAAACCCTGGTACCCGGACTCGGTCTCACGCAGCTTCCAACCATTGTGCAAGCAGGAAGGGCTGACCGGCGTCCGCCTCCACGATCTGCGCCACTTCGTCGCGTCGCAGTTGCTCAGCGCAGGCGTAGACGTTCGCACCGTCGCAGGCCGGCTCGGGCACCGCAACGCCGCGACAACGCTCAACGTCTACGCTCAACGTCTACGCCCACTTCCTCGAACAGTCGGACCGTACCGCCGCCGATGTCATGGGCCGGCTCATCGCGGGCGAGCCCGACGACCAAGCAACCAGCGCTGATTCGTGACCACCAAAGACTGCCCGCTCGGCGGCAACGCATCCCTCGCGTTGTGGAACGTCACTGCGGTGAACTTCGGTGTGTGGCTACTCGGTGAGCGCTGCGTACCCGGCGGTAGGTGGCAGGGCTCTCGATCTCCTGGGTCCATCGCCTTCGCCGACGGGCAGGCACCGAGGCGGAGAGGCGCCCTGTAGTGTCCGGCTGCCAGCGAGTGCATGTATAGTGCATGCATGCCTAACGTTCAGATCCGTGAGGTGCCCGACGAGGTCCACGAGGCCTTGGTCTGCAAAGCAGAGCTCGCCGGACAATCGCTCCAGCAGTACCTGTCAGCTCAACTCGCGCTCATCGCCACGATCCCGACCGTCGACGAAGTGATCGATCGGATCGAGCGCCGACTGAAGGGCCGCGTCTCCCGAGCAAGCGCAGTCGCTGCACTTCAGGACGAGCGTGCTCGTCGCTGACGCGTCCGTCATCGCGCCCATGCTCGCCGACGGCGGGCGTGACGGCGACCTGTGCCGGGCCGCGACCAGGGGTCAGACCCTCGTGGCGCCGGATCTGCTTCGTGTCGAGGTGCTCTCGGTGATTCGTCGTCACGCAGCCTCAGGTGCTCTGACCAAACGCCAAGCTGACAATGCCATCGACGACCTGCTGGCACTTCCGAAATTTCAGGATTACTACGAAACACTCGGCGTCGCCAAAACGGCGTCGGCCGAGGATATCAAGCTAGCCTTCCGAAAACTCGCACGGCTCTATCACCCCGATGTCGCCAAG
>JANNHO010000455.1:0-2812 GCA_031404435.1 Acidimicrobiaceae bacterium
TGGCCTGCGAGCGCACCCCGAAGGCGTCCATCTCGTCGCGGGTGATGCCCCACCTGTCGCCGATCAGTTCCGCGGAGATGCCCTGCGGGACCAAGCCGCCCGCCGGGGCGTAGCGGGCCCCGACCGCGGGCCCGAACGGGACCCCAAACTTGCCGTCCATCATCGACGCGCCCATCGGGACCCGTGTCATCACCTCCACACCTGCGGCAACGACCACGTCGTACGCTCCGGCAATCACACCCTGGGCGGCGAAGTGGGCTGCCTGCTGGCTCGATCCGCATTGGCGGTCGATGGTGGTGCCGGGCACATGCTCGGGCCAACCGGCAGCGAGCACGGCGTTACGGCCCACGTTGGCAGCCTGTTCGCCTACCTGCATCACGCAGCCCATCACCACGTCGTCGACGATGCCCGGATCGATGCCGGTGCGATCGACAAGTGCTTTCATGGTCTCGGCCACCAGATCGACCGGGTGCCAGTTCTTCAACTGCCCGTTGCGGCGCCCGAGCGGCGTGCGGACTGCATCGATGATGACGGCGGTGGTCATGGGGGGACTCCTTCGAGGTGCGGCGGCACGATTGCGGCCACACGGTGGCCACTGGTACGAACGGGTCGCAGTCTGCTGTCTCCTGGCTCGCCCAGCCAAACCGGACGGCCGCAATCAAGGGTGCCAACACGGCTCCTCCTCACCGGGCGGCGACCCGGCGGCCGCAGTGGCCGCAGTGGCCGAAGCAAGCATCGATCTCGCCGAAGCGGCAACACTCGCCCGGCGACTCGGCGAGCTGTACAGCCACGCCCAAAGCAGCATCGCCATGGTCAGTGACCCCACCGACCCAGGATCCTGACCCGTGAGCAACATCATCGGCCACAGCGTCGACATCGCCGGGTGCACCGTGGGACGCGTCGTCGGCCGCAGATGGTCCTCGACGACCACGACCCCGCCGACCCCGCCGACCCCGACGGCGGCGACGGCGGCGACAATGTCGATGAGGCGGTCGATGAGGCGGGGGAGTGGCTCGACGGACTACGCACCGCCGGCCTGCCGGTCACCGTCGCACCAGAGCGTCAACCGTCCGAACCGGTCCGGGCGCTCGTCGCCGCCTCATGTGCACCGGCCACCCTGCGCGCCTACGAGACGTCATGAGGGATCTTCGCGGGATGGCTGATCGCCCGCGGTATCCACGACCCGCTGCAAGCAACCGAAGTCGACGTCGCCGACTACGTCGCCTACCACGTCCAATCACAACTGTCCGCGTCCTACCTTGCCCGGAACATGGCCGCGATCACCCACGGCTTTCAACTCGCTGGGCAGACCCCACCAACCAAGCACCCGCTCGTCACCCGCACCGTCGCCGGGGCCCGGCGCACCCTTGGCAGCGCAGCCCGCCAAGCCACCCCGCTCCGCCTCGCCGAGCTACGCTATATCACCGCTGCGATGGCTATCGTCGCCAATCGCAAACCGACCGACCCGATGATCCGCCGCGACCGCGCCCGGGTGTGCTGCTCTACACGGGTTCGGGCCGACCAGTCGCCCACCACCAGGGCAACCGGTTGGCACACCCGTCGCCGAGGGCCACCACCACCCCGGTGGCTCTCGCGCCCACGCAGCAGAACCCGGCCAGGTCGGCGAAGGCGTGATCCCACGGGCGGAGTTCGCCGACGCGAGTCAGCGTGTCGGCAGCACAGCGCGCCAGCAGTCAACACGCCCCCGGATCCTCGGTCGGCTCAGCGATTCGGAGGCTCTGGTGCTTTTGTCGACGTTCACGTAATCCATCGCGGTTGGGTGTGGTGTTCGAGTAATCCACCGGTGGCTGTTCACGTAATCCACCGGGGTCTGTTCAGGTAATCCCTCGGCGGGTTGTGGGGGTATCGCCGGTTTTTGCTTCTTGGTTCTGTTAGCCCTCGCTGGTCAATCCCGACGAGAGGAGTGAGCATGGAAAGGAGATTGTTCGACATGATCGATATTGTTGAGGTGTTGCAGCACTGGTACTCGGGACGGTCCAAGACCGACGTCGCGACGAGTTTGGGTGTTGATCGGGGCACGATCCGCAAGTACGTGACCCCGGCCGAGACCGCCGGCATGACACCGGGTGGGGTGCCCCGCAAGACCCCTCGCATGGGATACTGAGTCACCCCGGGTTTGATGCAGTGCTCATTCCGTGGCCGTCAGGTCGCGGGGAAGGAGACTGTCGTCATGGCACGTCCATCGAAGTACACACCCGAGTTCCGGCGTCGAGCCGTCGAGGAAGTTTTGGATCGGCAGCGGACGGTGACTGAGGTTGCTCGGGCGTTGTCGATCACGACACCGGAGACGTTGCGGCGTTGGGTGGTCCAGGCCCGCATCGATCGCGGGCTCGTGAAGGGCCCCACCACGGAGGAACTGGCCGAGATCAAGGCGTTGCGCAAGGAGGTGGCTGACCAGCAACGAACAATCGAGATCTTGAAGGCAGCCACCGCTTTTTTCGTGTTGGAGGCCGACCCGCGTCAGCGGTGACGATCGGCTTCATCGACGCTCGCGGCGACAGGTTCCCGGTCGCTGCGATGTGTCGTGTGCTCGGGTCCCGGAGCGCACGTTCTACGCCGCCAAGGCCCGCCCGGTGTCAGCGCGAGCGGTCGCCGACGTCGACCGGAAGACGATGATCTTGGTCGAGTGGAAAGCAAACTACTCGTGTTACGGGCCACGACGGCTGCACGAGCATCTGCGACGTCAAGGCCACACGATCGCGCGTTGCACCGTCGCCCGGTTGATGCGTGACCTCGGCATCAGCGGTGTGCAGCGCGGCCGCAAGCAGTTCACCACCCACCCGGACAACAC
>JANNHO010000456.1:0-8811 GCA_031404435.1 Acidimicrobiaceae bacterium
GCGCCGTTTGAGCGTCTTCGCAGCGCACTCTCCGCAGCGTCTACTGTCTGGTTTCGAGGGATCGATGAGCCAATGCAAGGTGCTCGGGGCAGTTCGCGTGTTCGATGCCGGCGGGCGCCGGCTGACACTGGCGAGCCAAGCGCAGCGACGACTACTGGCCATGCTGTGCCTGCGTGCCAACACCACCGTGCGTTCAGTGGTGCTCGAGGAACACCTCGGGCTCTCATCGGGGGCGCTCCGCACGTCGATCAGTCGCCTGCGGCGGGTGATCGGCCCGGAGGCGCTCGTTACCGAGTCGGCCGGCTACGAGCTGAAGGCCTCCGTCGACGCCGTCGAGTACGAACGCCTCGTCAACGAGGCATTTCTGACCGACACGGTGAGAGCACGGTCGTGCCTCGAACAGGCGGCAGCGCTCTGGGACGGTCCGGCCTACGACGAGTTCGCCCATGAACCCTGGGCCGAGATCGAAGCGCGACGACTCGGCGAGTTGCACTCGGCAGCGGTCGAGGAGCTGGTGCTTCTCCTGCTCGATGCGGGTGAGCCCGCGGCTGCCATCGCGATCTTGCTTCCCCTGATCGACGAGCAACCGTACCGTGACCTGCCTCGGGCATTGCTCATGAGGGCGCTCGACCAGGCCGGGCGCCGCACTGATGCTCTGCGCCAGTTCCAGAACTATCGCCTCGTGTTGCAGGGGGAGATCGGCACCGAACCGTCCGCTCTGCTGGTGGAGCTCGACCGGGCCATCGCCTCAGCGGCCGATCTCGAGCTGCTCCGCAGGTCGGGGCATCCGGCGTGGACCCGGCGGCGGGGCCTGCTGACCGGGGTCGCGGCCACGAAACGTCCGGCCGTGCCGATCCCGCTGAGCTCCTTCGTCGGACGGGCCCAAGAGATGGCTGAGCTCGGAGCGCTTCTGAAGAACAATCGAATCGTGACCCTCACCGGTTCCGGCGGGTGTGGGAAGTCGCGATTGGCCATGCGTATCGCGTCGACCGCACGCGAACGCGACTGCACCGACGCCTGGTGGGTGGATCTCGGTGTGCTGGCTCCGACTGCGAACGTTGCTGAGCAGATCGCAACCGAGATCGGGGTGGTGCCGCGACATGACGTGATCGGCGAGCTCGAGCGTCGGCTGCGGGGCAAGCGCTCGCTTCTCGTGCTCGACAATGCCGAACACGTGCTCGATGCCACCGCCACTGTGCTCGCGGCGCTGTTGACGAGTTGCCCCGAGACGAGCGCGCTGCTCACCAGCCGGCAGCCTCTCGGACTCGCGGGCGAGGTCGTCTGGCGGGTTCCGGAGTTGACCATGCCCGACGACATCAGCAAGGTCACGCTCGATACCTTCGATCACCATGACGCCCTTCGGCTGTTTCTGGTCCGCGCCAGGGAGGCTCGTCCGGGGATGGTGGTCGACCGGCGGGCCGTCGGGTACATCGCCTCGATCTGCAGGGAGCTCGACGGGATGCCGTTGGCGCTCGAGCTGGCCGCGGCCCGGCTGCGGAGCATCCCGCTGCCGACGGTCGCCGCCGGGATCGCCGAGATCATCCGGTGGAAGGTGGGTGATCGGACCAAGCCGGCTCGGCACGCGACTCTGAGGGCGTCGATCGAGTGGAGCTTCGGTCTCATCAGTCCCTGCGAGCAACGTGTGCTCGTGTGTCTCGCCACGTTCCGTTCCCCCTTCGACTTAGACGCAGCGGCCGCAGTGATCGTTGCCATCGAAGATGACGAGTCGGTGGAGGAAGGGGCGATCACGGCAGACCAAATCGGGCGGTTGACCGATGTCGGATTGCTGCAGCTCGACGATGGCAGCGGCCGGTACCGCATGCTCAATATCGTTCGCCAGTTCTGCATCGAGTTGGGTCGTACGACCGGCGATCTCGATCGAGCCGAGGAGGCTCACGCTCGGTACTTCGCCCGCTGGTGTGGCGCGGTCGGCGAAGGCCGGCTCGGCATCGAGCACCAGCCCTTCGTACGTCGCATGCCCGATGTGGTCGCCGCCTCGTCGTGGGCGCGAAGCCACGATGACCGAGCGACGATGTTCGCCATCTGTCGCGGATTGGCGCCGGTGCGCAGCGCGCTCGGCCAGCACGCCGACTTCGTCGCCACGTGGTCCTGGCTCCAGGCCATCGACCGGGCCGAGCGCAGCGCGTCGTGGGCGGAAGCTGCGGCCGCCCTCCTCGCGACCGCCACCAGCCAGGTCTACGAGACCGCCTCGGTGGTCGACGAGATCCTCGTCCATGTGGGCTCCGGGTCCGGCCTCGCATCGGCATGGCTGGAACGCGGTCGGGCGATGGTGCCCGCCTTCCGAGGGCAACCAGCGGCCATCCATGCATACGCCGAGGGTCTGCTCGTACGTGGCGACGACCTCGAGGCCTCGGTCTACGTCGGATTCGCCGCGTACATGCAGGCCCTCCTGGGTCGACTCGAACGTTGCGATCCACTGCTCGACCAGTTGCGGCGCCTGACCCGCCGCCATGGATGCACGTTCAGCGTCGACTCGATCGGCAACGGCTACGCAGCCGCCATCATCGCGGAGACGATCCGTGGTGACCTCGGGTCGGCGCTGGATCGAGGCAAGCGGCCGGTCCCGATCGATCCAGCGTTCTCCCTGACCTCCGCCGCGGCCCTCGCCCACGCCGCTCTGCTTGCAGCCGACCACGACACCCTCAGTCGGGCGCTCGAATGGTCGACCCAGGGATCGTTTCCCTTGTTGGCGTTCCTGACCCCATTCACCGGATGCTGTGCCGCGCTCCTCAATGGCGAGGCCGGAGAAGCAGCCGACCTGGCCGAGGCGTTCTCGGATCAGGTCACGGTGCCGGTCTGGCAGGTGTACGCGTTGCCCGTGATCAACGCTGCACTCATCGCCGCCCGCAGGATCACCGAGGCGAAGGCGATCAACGACGAAGCAGGTTCGCTGCTCGCTGAGATGGACACTGCTCCGCAGCTGACAGCGTCGATCCATGTCGGCCGGGCACAGGTGGCGCTGGCACGAGACGAACTCGGCGAGGCCGAGCAGCAGGCCCTCGCCGCGCTCGAGGTGGCCCACGTCGGCCAGCTGCCCATCTCCGCCGTCGACGCGCTCGACCTGCTGGCCGTCGTCAGTGAACGACGGGGACAGGCCTCAGCATCGTTGATCGCGACGACGGCCGTAGCCGAGCGTCGGCGCCTGAGTTACCACTTCTGCATCGCTCCGACCCTCGTGGCGAGCGAACTCGGCGAGGGCGGCGGTCACCTCGATGTGTCCGAGGTGACCGCCGCGCTCATTGCTCGGCGACCGTCGGAATGAGTCTGTGCGTGCTGCTCAGGGCAGCTTGGCCAGGAGCATGCGCTCGCTCATTCCCTGCTCGAACAGTTGGTTGGTCCCTGCAGCGGCGACCATCTCGAGGTAACCGGCATCGGTGTTGATTGCGTGCAACTTGTCCAACTCTTCGGGGGTGTCGACACCGGCAAGCCACGACACCTCGAACATCTTGCCTGCCGCCGATGTGCCGACAGTGGTGCTGATGCCGGTCACCTTGGTGACGTGCTCTGCCACCTGGGTCGACCAGGAAATAGCGCCCATCATGGCCGAGCGGTCGATGACGGCCCTCGTGACCAGCACGAACTGCTTCGGTGCCGACGGCTCGCCCGTGACGGCGATCACCTCCGACAGGGTGGTCGGAGCTGGTTGGGCCAGCACGCCGTCGGCGGTCGCCGCGAGTGCAGCCCACTCGGTCGAGACCGCCACCTTCATCTGAGCGGCGATCATGTCGGCGTAGTCGTCGAAGCGCGTGCTGAGCACGAACGATCCGTACGGCCGACCTGTGACGACCGCCCAGGCCCACCAATCCTTGCCTGATGCCTTCCCAAGCACGTCGCGCATCTGCGCCACGAGGGGGCCGAGATGGCCGCTCTTGCCCGGGCTGGCCGTGAGTTCTGACGCTGAGATCAACATGTCGTGGATTCCCTCCTGATGGCGCGCACCGTGCGCGTCCAGAACAGCATGATCAGTCGCTGTTACAGCGGCGCATCACCTGCGTGTCAGCACCGGTCCACGCTGCCGACTCCCCCGAAGAGGCGGTTCGTGTCGAGAGGGCGCCACAGTGGTCGGTTGCGACCTGAATCCCGAGGGAACGGCCGAGACCGTGCGCCTCGTCAAAGCCGAGGGCGGCACCATCGACTCCACCGCTCCCATCGACCTGACCAGTCGCTCCGACGTCCAGGCGTGGATCGACGCCGCCGCGGAGACCTATCGACGCATCGACGTGCTCTATAACAACGCGAGTACGCCGAGGTTCGCCCCTTTCGCTGAGCACAGCGACGAGGACTACCTGTTCACCATCGACAACGAGCTGCATCTCGTGTGGCTCGCCTCCCAGATCGCCTGGCCTCATCTCGCCGCGTCGCGCGGGGCGATCGTCAACATCGGCTCCGGAGCGGGACTTGCCGGCGTTCGAACCCTGCCGCAGGCGGCCCACGCCGCGGCCAAGGGCGCGGTCATGGCGCTGACCCGTCAGCTCGCCGCCGAGGGCATCGCCTTCGGAATCCGGGTCAACTCGGTGAGCCCCGGTGTGATGGGCACACCGCCGATCCTGGCGATGTATGAGGCTCTCGGAGCCAATGCACCTGTCGCTCCCGTGGTCGAGCGCACGATCACCGGAAAGCCGGGAGATCCGATCGCCGTCGCCTACGCGGGGCTTACCTCGCCTCCGATGAATCCGCCTGTCACCGGTATCGACATCGTCGTCGACGGCGGCGCCAGCGCTGTGATGTAGCGAAAACTGACGCCGAGTTGACGCATACGGGTATCAGGAGAAGGACGACGAACTCGGACGCGATGTCATTCGCAGTCGCCGTAGAGGATCGGCTCGCCCGTCCGCATCGTCGTGATTGCGTTGCGGATCATGCGGTTCCGCGTCGGCAACGCCGTCCTTGAGCTTCGGGCGCAGTGGAAGAGGCGATGCATCGCACGCGTCTGTCTAACGGTTAGAGTATAAGCGTTACTTAGAGACGTGGGAGGTAACGGTTGTGGCAACGCTGATCAGAAGCCGCTGGACCTCTTCGTTCGAGGGGATGAGTCGCCGCGACCGCCAGGGTTGCGACTACGACGCCTACCTCCCCGACCCGCTTGCCGGGTGGGCGCTCGCTTTTACAGCCGACCTCGTCGCTGACCTCAGCGACGCAGAAGCAGCGATTCGCCGACTGAACGCAACCGGAACATCGCATGTCAGCCTCGAAGGACTGGCGCGGTTCCTGCTGCGCGCCGAATCGGTCGCGTCCTCGAAGATCGAGGGCTTGGAGGCCGGGCCACGCCGGCTGCTCGATGCCGAAGTCGTGCTCGCCCAAGGCGGCGACGCCGCCGACAGGATCGCCGTCGAAGTGCTCGCCAACGTCGCCGCGATGGAGGCCGCCGTCGAGCTGGGCTCGGCGACCGACACCATCACTCTCGACGACCTCCTCGGGATCCACCGAATCTTGATGGAGCGGTCAGCAACGCCCGGGATCGGGGGCGTGGTCCGCACGATGCAGAACTGGATCGGCGGCAGCAGCTACAACCCTTGCTCTGCAGCGTTCGTCCCGCCGCCACCTGACACCCTCGACGCGTTGCTCGACGATCTGCTGGCGTACGTCAACGGCGACGATCATCCTGCCCTCGTGCAAGCGGCGATCGCCCACGCGCAATTCGAGACGATCCACCCGTTCGCCGACGGCAACGGCCGCACCGGGCGAGCGCTCATCCATGTCATCCTCCGCCGCCGGGGACTCGCACCGCGCTTCGTGCCGCCAAGCAGCCTCGTGCTCGCCACCTGGGCCAGCGACTACATCGCCGGCCTCACTGCGTATCGATACATCGGGGCACCGGACGGTCCCGACCGGTCGACGGGCGCGGGCACTTGGTTGCGCACGTTCGCCACCGCCGCACACCGATCGTGTGCGGACGCCGAGTCCTACGCGGGCAAGATCGAAGCGCTCGATGCACGATGGCGGGAACAACTCGGCCGGGTCCGCGCCAATTCAGCGGTCGAGCTGCTCCTCGACCTACTGCCAGGTGTCCCGATGATCACCGTCGACAGCGCCGCACGACTGATTGGACGATCTGAGATGCGCACCGGCGACGCCATCAACCGTCTCGAGGCCGCCGGCGTCCTGCGCCAACGCAACGTTGGCAGATTGCGCTACCGAGTCTTCGAAGCAGCCGACGTCGTCGACCTGTTCACCGGTCTCGAACGTGCCCTGGCGAGTCCGACCGGTGACACCGCCACAGCTGCGCCGAACCGTCGTGTTCCGCGTCGAGCAAGGTCCGCCGACAACGCCTGAACGCAGGGTTCCAACCATCGGGATGTTGCTGACACGGTGGTCAATGACGAGTTCTTCGGTCGGCCCGGGGTGTCCAAGGGTGAGCGTTCTGCGTTTCCGCAGGCCCGGTTGGTGGCGTTGGCCGAGTGCGGGACCTATGCGATCCATCAAATCGACATTGCCTCAGTTTGGCGGCGAAGCTCGGCACCTAGATGAAAGAGTTCTAAACCCCGACGGCAGAGGAGCAGCACGGCGTGTGCCGGTGGGTAATCATGTGTTTCAGTTGCCCCGCTCTTCGACGGAAAGCTTCTTTGTCAAAAGTTGCCGTCTGCTACCTGAAAGCAGGGTAGTCCGAGCTCATCGCGCGACATCCGAACAACCTGCTCACGATCATCGAACACGGCAACGACTTCGTAGGCGGGCTCAACATGCCGCCGGTAGATCTCAAGTTTGATCTCAGCGTCCTTTCGAGTATCTCCGCTCGGACGCATGAAAAGGGGCGCCTTCAGGCCAACCTCCCGCTCAAGCCAATGCTCCGTTCCAGCTCCGCTCTCCTCTGGTCGCCCCGAGATATACACGATGGCGAGACCAGATGCAGCAAGTGCCCGGAGCACCACCACCACGGGCTCGTTTGGAACATCGCCGTCGACTTTCCGCCAGTCGTACGGGCTGCGATCACCCCGAAGGGCCAGTGTGCCATCCAGGTCGAAGATGATCACCCGCTGGCGACTGGAACCCACCGGGCCGACTTTAGCCCGGCAAGACCCCTGCAGCTTTGCGCTGGCCTCCTCTTCTGGGCCCCGTTCAGGCCACGGGTTCAAACGCACAAGCGGCGCGCATGGCGGGGGTGCAGGTACAGCGCATGGTGGTGCTGTCGCTCGTACTCTCGGCTCTTTTGGCCGGTTGCGCCGGCGTCATCCTCACCGCCAAGTTGGGCACTGCGCCACCAACCGTCGGTCCTCCGTATCTGCTACCCGCCTTCGTCGCTGCGTTTCTCGGGTCGACCCAGATCAAGCCCGGTCAGGTCAATGTGCTCGGTACTCTCATCGCGGTGTACCTGCTTGCGGTCGGAGTGAAGAGGCTTCAGTTGGCCGGTGCCCCACTGTACGTGAGCAACCCGTTCAACGGGACGGCTTTGATCGTCGCCGTCACGCTCGCTCGGCGGTCCCGGAGTGCCAGTGCGACGTGACCGAGCTAGGCCGTAGCCACTGCACGAGTATGCTTCGCCTGCATCAGTTGCGACACGATGCAAGACACCACCGGGAGGGCCCATTGATGTGTCCGGGCCTGACATGTGACTGCGAGCGGTACGTCAATGCTGGCAACGGCGAGCATGCCTGATGTAGACCCGACCAGGCTGGTGGCGGCCGCCAGTCGTCAGGCGATCGGCGATCTGCTTCGCCGATCAGCTCTGCGCTATCCGCAGCGCCTCGCCCTGGTCCACGAGGAACGACGATGGAGCTACTCGGAGCTCGACGCAGCCGTCAACCGATGTGCCAACGCCCTGACCGCGCGTGGCGTAGCCCAGCGGGACCGGGTGGCGATCTTCAGTCACAACAGCGACGCCTTCGTGATCGCCTTCTTTGCCCTGGCCAAGCTCGGGGCGATCTCGGTGCCCATCAACTTCATGCTGAACGCCGACGAGGTGGCGTACGTGCTCGACCATGCCGGAGTGTCTGCGGTGATCGTCGAAGATGCACTCGTGGCGACGACGGATCAAGCGATCGCCGCAGCCGCGCAGGGCGATCGCATCGCCGTGAAATTGTCGATCTCGGTACGTGGCAACGCCGTCGCTCGGGGCTGGAAGCCGTTCGAGGGCTTGCTCGACCACCTGGACGCATCCGAACCGGATGTGCTCATCGCCGATGACGACCCGGCGCAGTTGATGTACACCAGCGGAACCGAATCTCGGCCCAAGGGAGCGGTGATGACGAACCGCTCGCTGCTGGCCCAGTACGTAAGTTGCATCGTCAACGGGCGGATGACGGCAAATGATGTCGAAATCCACGCGTTGCCGCTCTATCACTGTGCACAGCTGCACTGCTTCTTGACCCCGGATGTGTACCTCGGTGCCACGAGCATCGTGTTGGCGTCGGCAGACCCGACCGTGATCTTGGAAACAATCGAGAGCGAGCGAGTCACGAAGCTTTTCTGCCCGCCCACCGTGTGGATCTCGCTGCTCCGACATCCGGACTTCGACCGTCGTGATCTGTCGTCATTGCGGACGGGTTATTACGGCGCGTCGATGATGCCAGTCGAGATTCTGCGCGAGCTGATCGAACGCCTGCCGGGCATGGATCTGTTCAACTTCTACGGGCAGACGGAGATGTCTCCGTTGGCGACGATCCTCGGACCCGAGGATCAGGTCCGCAAAGCCGGTTCTGCCGGCAGGGCGGCGATCAACGTGGAAACACGGATCGTCGACGACGATGACCAGCCCGTCGGGCCGGGCGTCGTCGGCGAAATCGTCCATCGCAGCCCCCATGCCACGCCCGGCTACTGGAACGACCCGGTCAAGACGACGGAAGCGTTCCGCAA
>JANNHO010000457.1:0-6513 GCA_031404435.1 Acidimicrobiaceae bacterium
AGAATGCAGCACTTGTCGTCGTCACTCACGATCACCGAGTCGCATCTCATCTCGACCGACTCGTCGTAGTCAGTGACGGTCGAATCGTGTGGCGCGGCGATTGCGATCGAGCGGCACCAGATGGTGGTCGCAGGGCCGAGCCCGGCGAGGTGGTCCAGACCGTTCAGCCGGTCTCGCAGGTGGCGGGCGTTCGCACGGTGACAGCGCTACCGGTGCTGCAGATCGATGAGTGCGGCGGGGAGTTCCAATCGTGCCCCTCGGCGATCGTGGCCACATGCGAACAGGTCCGCACAATCATGCCTAGTGCCACCGGCTGCGTGCCCAACACGGTGCAGTGGTTCCATCAGGCCGACACAGAAGCCCCTATCGTCGCGCTGGATTCGAGATGGGAGGCCGGTAGCAGCGGGGGGCCGACGATCCCGGTGGTGAACCCCTTATCCCCGATCGATTTCAGCGACATTGAGCCACTGTCCCAGGGCAACGGAATCCTCATTCCGCCGAACACCCCAGGCCTGTCGGTACTCATCAGTCGTGCTCCCCACCGGATCCTCATCGTCGGCGACCGGGGCCGCGACCTACCGGAACGGCTCGCTGTCGCGGGGATGGTCGACACGTTCTTCCCGTGAGCGATGAGCGACTACGACTTCGTGGCCTCGCTTCGCCTGCTTGCCAACACCGTTGCCGTCGTTGTACTCAGCTTGGGGTTGCTCGCGTTTGCCATCGCCGCGATCGACCGGGCAGCGAACCGGCGCGGAGACGTCGCCTCCCTCCTGCTCCTCGGCGTATCCCCAAGCTCGCTTCGCCGCACGCAGTTGGTGGAAGCAGGAGCACCTATTGTCGGCGGTTCGATCCTGGCGATCGGCCTCGGGTACCTCGCCGGGACCACGTATCTGGCCTGGACTGGCGCCACCAATCCGCCCACCGGTTCGGCGGTCGTGCTCGCCATCAGCGCCTTGGTCGGAGGTGTGGTCGTCGCCGGCCTCACCGTCATCGCAGCCAGCCCCACGCTCGACACGTCCACCATCCGCAGAGCGTGATCTCAGCAGACCCGCCACCGCGAGTACAGCTACCGGACGGCGCTGGCGATCGCGCTCTTGGCGGCCGCTGGGTGGCCGAGGTGATGCATCAGCAACGCACCGTCGAGCGTGGCGAGCATGGCGATGGCGTCCGTGCGGGCGCGAGCACGAGAGCTGGCATCGATTCGTTGCGCGAGCCACTCGATCCACAGGTTCAGCATCGAACTGGCCAATGATCGCTGCGGCTCGTGGTGAACTGCGGCTTGCCCGGCAAACTCGAACCAGAGCGCGAAGATGCGATCCGCTTCTCCCCGGGTCAGGATCGGGTACGCCATCTTCAACAGGTCCTTGGGTGCCCGGCGCTGCTCGCCGAACGCCGCCTCGAGTTGTTCGAGCAGCTTGCCCGCCAGCACTCCGAGCACGGCTTCGATGAGGGTGTGCTTGTTGGCGAAGTAGTACACGAGCGTGCGATCGGCAATACCGATCCGCTTCGCCAGTCGCCCGAAGGTGAGCTCGCCGAGGCCCGAATCGAGCGCAGCCTCCACCGCTGCCTGGAGCAGTTCGTCCTCGGAGTGCCGGCGACCCATCGGCTTGACTGTAGCTGTTGCTACATCTAGAGTATGTAGTGATCACTACACCTGACACGACGAGGAGACAAGATGGACGACAAACGAATGACGATGACCGAGCGGTGGGTTCCCGTCGTCGGAGGCGAGATTCGCGTTCGGCGCTTCCGACCGACAGCCGGGCCAGGCACCCCGGTGCTCCTCGTCCACGGTGCGTTCCTGAATGGGCACCTGTGGGACGGGATGATCGAAGTGCTCCAAACCTCCAGCCAACCACTCGATCTCATCGTCGCTGACCTACCGATCGGCGCACACCAACGACCGATGAACACAGGAACCAACGTGACGATTCCATCGCTCGTCGCAATTCTGATCAGCGTCTTGGACGCCCTCGGGCTCGATCGGGTGGTCGTCGCCGCTAACGACACTGGCGGCGCCATCACCCAGCACCTGATCGTCGCCCATCCGGAGCGCTTCAGCGGTGCACTGCTCACATCGACCGAGACGCCCGACAACTTCCCACCGCGGTACTTCCGCTTTCTGTTTCCTCCGCTTCGGTTGCGCGCTGCGATGTGGGTGACGTGTCAACTGCTGCGCACGAACCTGGGTAGGCGCTTGCCCTTCACGTTCAGGCACCTCATCAAGCGGCAACTCCAGGCCCCTGAAGCTCGCACGCTCATGGGACCCCTCTGGACTTCGCGCGGAGCACGCAATGACCTACGGCTGTTCCTCAAGGGAGCCGACCCTGCCGCGATGAAGCGAGCCGCAGCGAAGTTCGGCACGTTCGCCTCGCCGGTCGACGTGGCCTGGAGCGCGAGTGATCGGATCTTCCCGGATGGCGACGCCAGCCTCCTCGCCAGCTCCTTTCCCGCAGGCCGTCGGGTCGCCGACATCACCGACGCCGGATCGGTCAGCCCGCTCGATCAACCCGAGCAGGTCGCCAACCGGCTCCTCGCGCTGGTTGAACGGACGACATCCGAGTAGTCGATCGCGGGCCTGGGTTGATCGCCGGAGATGCCGAACAAGGCTGGCAGCCTTGACCGGAACTCCGGGATTTCGCTGGCGGGCAAACCCATATGTTTGGCAGACTCCGTTGGTGCAACCCCTGCAGCCAGCGGACTTCTATACCGGACTCGTCGCCGAGTTGTACGCGCTGCTGCGGTCGTCGGACCCTGATCCGGAGCCGTACGCCCGGTTCGTCGCACAGTACGGCGAGCCGGCGCTTGAGCTCGGATGCGGGGACGGCGATCCCCTGCTGGAGCTACGCAGCCGCGGCCTGGACATCGAGGGTCTGGACTCGTCAGCCGACATGCTCGAGCGCTGCCGCATTCGCGCACTGGAGCAGGGTCTCGATGTGGTCCTGCACCACAGCCGGTTCGAGACCATGGACCTCGGCAAGCTCTTTCGATCGATCTATCTGGCCGGTCCCACGTTCAACCTCCTGGCCGATGACCGCGACGCCATCGGCGCGCTCCGACGGATCAACGGTCACCTCTCGCCGAACGGCGCGGCGTTGATACCGCTGTTCATCCCGCACCCAGTCAGCGAGCGCTACCTCGGTCAGCCACGCGAGCACGAGTCGACTGATGGCACCGTCGTGCGGTGCACCCCGGTCTCGGTGATCCGCGACGAAGCGGCCCGCCGCCAGTCAGCGGTCCT
Source organism: Acidimicrobiaceae bacterium (assembly GCA_031404435.1). Taxonomy (GTDB): domain Bacteria; phylum Actinomycetota; class Acidimicrobiia; order Acidimicrobiales; family Ilumatobacteraceae; genus VFMC01. The sequence goes on from JANNHO010000457.1 coordinate 3,242, forward strand.
GCGCTACGAGCGGACCGGCGGCGGCGAGACCACCACGCTCGAGCGCGAATGGGTGCTGCACTGGCACACCCAGCCAGGATTTCGGGACCTGGCCGCCGAGGCTGGGCTACGCGTTTGCGCCGTGCTCGACTCCGATGGCAAGCCGGCGACCGATCTCGCACAGCATTTCGTGTTCATCCTCGAACGCGCCTAAACGACCGCTGACACAACCGGGCAGCCGCCCATCTCCCTCGCAGATTTCGCGACGGAACACAATTGGTATCGTCGCGAGCATGCCTCGCCTCGATCCGCAGGAGCGGGCAAGCCTCCCCGATCGTGCCTTCGCGTACATCGACTCGCACGGTCAACGTCGGCTTCCGATCCACGATGCCGCCCACGTTCGCAACGCGCTCGTGCGTTTCAGCCAGGTCGCGTTCGAGAGCGACGCGGCTCGCGACCTCTCCCGCATGCGTCTACTGAACGCAGCAAAGAAGCACCGGATCGTGCCGGTCGGGTTCATCGCCGGTCAACTGCAATCCGAGCGCGCGTTCGGTGAGCGCGCCAGTCTCGTGAGGCTGCCATCGGGCTTCGTGACCATGCTGATGACCGATATCGAAGGCTCGACGGCGTTGGTGCAGCACCTTGGACAGCGCTATCGCGAGATCATCGACGAGGTCTGGTCGATCCTGCGACGTGGCGTGACCGGTGCCGGCGGCTTCGAGGTGGAGGCGCGCGCCGACGAGTTCTTCGCCGTGTTCGAATCCCCTCGGTGCGCCGTCGGCGCGGCGATTGACGTGCAACGTGACTTTCTCGCACGGTCGTGGATCGAAAGCCTCGACGTTCGGGTGCGCGTCGGGATCCATAGCGGCTACCCGACATCAACCGATGACAACTACATCGGAGTCGACGTCAACACTGCAGCGCGAATTTGCGCAGTGGGCCACGGCGGGCAGATCGTCGTCTCGGCGAACACCCGCGAGGCCGTCAAGGCATCGGAACCCGCTGGCATTCGCTTCACAGCACTCGGCGACCACAAGCTACGCGGCATCACTACACCCGTTCCGCTGTTTCAGGCAACGGCCACCGGCCTGCCCACAAGGTTCCCACCGCTGCGGAAGTCCTGAACGCGAGCGGCGTTTGCGATGAAGAGTGTCCAGTCAGAATCCGAGAGAAGGAGCGAGCAATGCGAGTCGTGGCGAACGAGTTCATGAGCCTGGATGGAGTGGTGCAGGCACCGGGCGGACCGGACGAGGACACTGATGGAGGCTTTGCCCACGGAGGCTGGTCGGCGCCGTATTTCGACCCCGAGGTGATGGGCGCGATGATCAGCGAAGGCATGCTCACGGTCGAAGCGCTGCTGTTTGGCCGCCGCACGTGGCAGGCGATGGCAGCAGCGTGGCCCGACCGCGGCGGCGACCCGTATGCCGACCAGATGAACTCGATCAAGAAGTACGTGGCCTCGCGGACCCTCACCGCGGACGACTTGACGTGGAACAACACAACGCTGCTGTCACCCGAACACGCCATTGCGGACATCGCCGCCCTGCGCTCTCAAGGCGACGGCGACCTGTTGATCTGGGGCAGTGCCAGCCTGGTGATGGTGCTGCTCGCGGCAGGCTTGATCGATGAGCTCAACGTGATGATCGAGCCAATTCTGCTCGGCGGCGGCAAGCGGATCTTTCCCGACGACGGCATTGCTCGACCGATGCAACTGGTCTCATGCGTCACTGCCGCCACGGGAGTTCAGGTTTGCAAGTATCGCCCCTCGGCGTAGGCACCGACCATAGTGACCGGGGACATCACCCAGTCGAAGCTCGCGACGAGTGATGGACTGCGTCGTGCGGGATCAGGCGATCGAGCGGTGGCGGAAGTAGGCATGCTTGTCGTCGCGGCCGTCATGAGCACGCGCGATCGAGTGGCTCAGCCACCAACGGCTGGGTCGAGGACCGTACAGAACGGATGCCCGGCTGGGTCGAAGTAAACTCTGAACTCTGCCGGCGTCGGCTGCACATGCGAGCGGACTGCGCCGAGCGCAAGCATCTCGGATTCAGCTGCGTCGAGACCGTCAACCGCGACGTCGATGTGGGCGTACTGCGGTCGGGGACCGGTTGGCCACGTTGGGGGCGTGTAGTCGTCGACTCGTTGAAAGGCAAGGATCGGGACCCCCACCGAATCGTTGAGCTGCACCCATTCAGCGGACTCGAAGGCGACGACGCCGCCGATGAGGTCGGCATAGAACCGGCCCAATACGACGGGGTCGGAGCAGTCGAGAACGGTGGCGATCAGACGGGCGGGCGACATTCCCCAACGGTAGCGAAAGCGCCGGATCAGACCGAGGCTGCGTCCGTTCGTGGTGACGGTTGGTCAGAGAAACTCGTTCGCTGCGGGCGCGGGTGTGGTGGAAGGGTTCCAAGCATGTCACACGGAATCTGGAACGAACAGGTAGCTGCCCGGTACGACGCAGCGTCGTCGGAGATGTACGACGACGCCGTCCTGCTGCCAACTGTCGAGTTTCTCGCCGAGCTTGCCGAAGGTGGGCGGGCACTCGAGTTCGCTGTTGGAACCGGCCGCGTCGCAGTGCCGTTGAGCGCCCGCGGGATCGAGGTCTGCGGGATTGAGTTGTCTCGCTCGATGGTCGATCAGATGATGGCCAAGCCAGGCGCAGAACGGATCCCGGTCACCATCGGCGACATGACGACGACGCGTGTCGCGGGCAGGTTCGGCCTCGTATACCTGGTGTACAACACGATCACGAATCTGCTCATTCAGGACGAACAGGTCGATTGCTTCCGCAACGCAGCGGCCCATCTCGACATCGGTGGATGCTTCGTCGTGGAGGTGTTCGTGCCGGAACTGCGACGCCTACCCGCCGGTGAGACCATCGTTGCGTTCGACGTCACCAGCAACCACCTCGGTTTCGACGAGTACGACGTGGCGAATCAGCGCCTGGTTTCGCACCACTACTGGATCGCCGACGGACGGGTCGAGACCTTCGACTCGCCACACCGCTATGCCTGGCCGACCGAGTACGACCTCATGGCGCGGCTCGCTGGGATGTCGCTGCATGAGCGTTGGAGCAGCTGGCATCGCCAGCCGTTCATCGGCACCAGCACCTCGCACGTCTCGGTGTGGAAGAAGTCGGAGTAGCGGTCGCAGGAGTCTCAGCTCAGAGCGAGGCGGCGAATCCTGCGATGTCGCGAATGGTTGCGGCGAACGCTTCCGGCAATGCTGCTTCGAAGATGCAGTCGCCCGCATGGCAGGTGCCATTCACGGTACGAGCCGAAACGGTGACT
>JANNHO010000458.1:0-1923 GCA_031404435.1 Acidimicrobiaceae bacterium
CAATTCTGTATTTGGGAAGTATAAGGCTCACAAATTGATTCAATCAGTGCGACATGGGTGATGACGGAGTGAGATATGATCGTGTGGGGGTGTGCGGAGACACAGTGTAGGTTGTGGTGATCGACTGTTCTCGGTGATCCAACGGGTCCCTTGCAGCATCACTGTGAGTGAGACTCCAACGTAGAAGCGTGACCTCAGCCGCAGTGTCGCTCGGGGTGCGGAACTGCTGCCCGCGTCTGATTCGTCCGACCGGGCGGGACTGCTCTGGAACCTCCCTGAGTAGTCGTTGCGCGCGTTGGGCGCTGCCTCGAGGGAAGCAATGGCGCAGCGTGGTCAGAATTCAGAAATTTTCAAGAATTCGTCAAGGCTCTTGCAATTTACGCGCGTTCAGCTTATGTTCAGCTAAGGAGTTCGAGGGTGAACATCGGGCAACCGCTGGGTCGACGCGCTGACCAAGAATCGTCGTCGTCGCCGCAGAGGTGCCCCACACAGAGTGACGAAGGGTGGTCGTCATGATCCGATGGATCGTTGGCTCAAGCTTGCGTTTGCGGCGTCCCATTGTGGCCATTGCCGCCGTGGTGGTCGTGTTGGGGATCTGGCAGTTTCCGACGATGTCGTCGAATGTGGTTCCCGAGTTCACGCCCCCAACAGTGGAGATACAGACCGAGGCACTTGGTCTGTCCGCTGCGGAGGTGGAGCAACTCATCACGGTTCCGTTAGAGCAGGACTTGCTCAACGGCGTCGCCTGGCTGGAATCGATTCGGTCTGAATCTGTGCCGGGGCTGTCGTCGATCGAGATGATCTTCGAACCCGGCACGCCGATGCTGCGTGCCCGCCAGGTGGTGCAAGAGCGCCTGACCCAGGCACATGCTCTGCCCAACGTGTCCAAACCGCCGCAGATGCTGCAGCCGGTGTCATCGACGAGTCGAGTGATGATGATCGGGTTGTCGTCGAAAGAGCTCTCTGCGATCGAGCTGTCGGTGCTCGCGCGCTGGACCGTGCGCCCGAACCTGATCGGCGTCGAGGGGGTGTCCAACGTCGCGATCTTCGGCCAGCGTGAACGGCAACTGCAGGTGCAGGTCGATTCCGACAAGCTTGCCGAACAGGGTGTCACGCTCGACCAGGTGATCAGCTCGACAGGCAATGCCCTCTGGGTGTCGCCGCTGACCTTCCTCGAGGCATCGACTCCCGGGGCCGGCGGGTTCATCGAGACCCCCAACCAGCGCTTGAACGTACAGCACCTCTCGCCGATCGTGACCGCCCAGGACCTGGCACGAGTGTCTGTTGATGGCACCAACGGGGCGTTGCAGCTCGGTGATGTCGCAGATGTCGTCGAGGACCACCAACCACTGATCGGCGACGCAGTGTTCGCCGATGATCCCGGCCTGCTCCTCGTCATCGAGAAGTTCCCGGGCGCGAGCACGGTGGAGGTGACCGAGCGGGTCGAGGCTGCGCTCGGGAACCTGCGACCCGGGATGGACGGCGTCGTCGTCGACTCCGAGTTGTTCCGCCCGTCGAGCTACATCGAGAGTGCGATCGACAACCTCGTCATTGCGCTCGTGATCGGCGCGATCCTCGGTGCCCTGGCGCTCGCGCTGCTGTTCATCGAATGGCGAAGCGCCCTCGTGAGCGCCCTGACCGTGGCTGCCTCGGCGGCAGCGGCCGGACTGGTGCTGTACGTACGTGACACCACGATCAACTCGATGGTCGTGGCAGGACTGGTGCTCGGCATTGCGCTCGTCGTCGACGAGGCGGTGACCGCCACGGCCAACGCCACGCGCCGGCTCCGCGGCAATGGGCACGAAGAAGGTAGCTCGCCGGTCGCCAGGTACTGGCTGCCGGCGATGTCGCGGAAGAAGTCCGACGTGCGGTTGGCGCCCGGCGCAAACAGTGACGGCGCCTCGGCGGTCAGGCGCCGGAACA
>JANNHO010000459.1:0-12766 GCA_031404435.1 Acidimicrobiaceae bacterium
ACCTTGGGCGCGGCGGTGAGGGCTTCACGGTTCATCGGGCAGACACTTCCAGCTCAGCGGTGTGGCGTTGCAGGCTGCGCAGCGGGAACTCGGCGGGGCGGCGGATCCAGTTCCAGTCCGGGTACGTCGCCGCGGCGTCGATGCAGTGCAGCGAGTAGGCGTGGCGGCTGACCGGCGAGCGGTTGACGTCGCTCCAATGTGGGAGCAGCCCGTGCAACACGACCATCGACCCGGCGGGAACGGGGAGTGGCGTGAGCGTTGATGGGTCGGGCAGCGGGGTGGTGTCCAGCTCGTCGAAGCGCGTGCCGTCATCATCGCCGGTCGCGCCGGTGCGCCTGAACACCGATCGCAGCGGCGTGCGGTGCCCGCCGGGCATCGCCCACAGGCAACCGTTGTTCAGCGTGGCGTCTTCGATCGCGAACCAGAACCCGGTGACAGGCTGCGGCTCGGTGTACAGGAACGAGGCGTCTTGGTGGCAGCCGACTTCGCCGCCGATGCGGGGTTGCTTGAAGATGTACATGCTCTGCAGAGCGAGGGCGTCGGCCATCCCGAGATCGGTGGCGATGCCGGCGAGCGTGGGGGTGTAGGAGAACGCTTCGAACGCCGGATCGAGGTCGTGCATCGCATGACCGATCTTGTTGATGCTCAGGTCCTTGCTCTGGCGGAGCGTGCCGTGCTCGTCGAACGCGTCGGCTTCGAAGAAGCACCAGGTGCCACTCCCCGATGCCAGGAACTCGCCGTTGCTGACCCGCTCCTGGTTGTTCGTGGTGAACACGGTCTGGCGCTCGGTGGGCACGAAGTCGTCGACGATAGCCTTGGCCGCAGCCCGCAGCGAAGCGCACGCCTCCGGCGACGCCGCATCGGGGACGACCAGGAATCCGTCGTCGTCGTACTGCTGGATCTGTTGCGAAGTCAGCATCTTGCCCATCGCCACAGCGTAGGCCGAGGCCCGCAGCCGCCCTACCCTGGGTGACATGGAACTCACCGTCTTGGGCGCCACCGTGCGGCATTCGATCGAACATGTCGAGGTTTTCCCAGCCCCGGCCAACGTGCAAATGGTGCGCTTCACCACCGACGAGCTGGCCTCGATGTGCCCGGTTACCGAGCAGCCCGATCTGTCGCGTGTGGTGATCGAGTACGAGCCGGGCGAGTGGTGCGTCGAGTCGAAGAGCCTGAAGCTGTACCTGTGGGGTTTCCGTGACCGAGCCGTGTTCGCCGAGGCACTCGCCGCCGAGATCGCCGGCGAGATCATGGCCACCGCGCGACCGGTGAGCGTCAGCGTCACCCTCACGCAACGCCCAAGGGGTGGCATCGAAGTCCAAGCCACCTCCCGCCTCGCCCGCTGAGAACGGGGCCCACCCCGTTCTGGTCACGTGAAACCGGCGTAGAGGCGGGAACGCGTGACCAGAACGAGGTGAGGGGCTGCGTTCAGCCGCTGCGGCGGTAGCGGAGGCCGGCTGCGGCTGGGGGGCGGAGGCGCTGGGCGAAGAAGAACAGAACCACCAGCACGATGACGTACGGGAAGATGTTGGTCCACCAATCGGGGACGGAGTCGGCGGTGATGTACCACACCAGCGACAGCACGCCGAGCCCGGCGCCAATGCCGGCGTCGACCGTCCGCTTGCCGCGCGCCGCCCACACCGCCACACAACCGAGCGCGATGGCGTTGAGCAACAGCAGCGCTCGTGACGCCGATCCGTCGAGGTCGCGCAGGCCGATGCCGAACGGGTAGCCGAAGAGCAGCGCGCCGCCGAGCACACCGATCGGAATCCAGTTACCGAAGATGAGAGCGGCAAGACCGATGAACCCCCGTCCGGTGGTCTGGCCCTCGAGGTAGATGCCTGACAGTTCGGGGCTGACGATGAACGCGCCGCCCATGCCGGCAAGGGCGCCGCTGATGATCACGCCGATGTACTTGTAGCGGTAGACGTCGATGCCCTGTGATTCGCCGGCTTCGGGCCGTTCGCCACAGATTCGCAGCCGGAGCCCGAAGCGGGTGCGCCACAGCAGCCACGCCGACAACGGCACGAGCGCAACGGCGATGACGGTCAGCAACGACAGCTCGGTCATCAGCCCGCGCAGCAACCGGGCCAGGTCTGACAGGAAGAACCAGTTCCAGCGTCCGATCCGACCGAGCGTGTCGGGGGAGTCCCACCCGAAGAACGATCCGCCCGCAAGGATCGGTGCGGTCACCCGGCCGATGCCGGGCACGCGTGGTGACTGGGTAATCGAGCCGCCGTCGATCTTGTCGAAGATCTCCGACGAGAGGAACCTGGTGACCCCCGGCGCGAGGACGTTGATGGCCACGCCGGAGATGATGTGGTCGACACCGAAGGTGATGGTCGCCACCGCATGCAGCAGTCCGCCGAGCGCACCGCCGAAGATTCCGATGGCCAGGCCCCACCAGGGCCCATAGTTGATCCCACCCCAGGCGGCAAACCAGGTGCCGAGGATCATCATCCCTTCGAGCCCGATGTTGAGCACGCCGCTGCGCTCTGCGTACAGCCCGCCGAGGCCAGCGAGCAGGATCGGCATCGCCCAACGCAGCATCGATTGCGATGCGCTGATCGAGGTGAGTCCGCTGGCGTCTGATGCGTGCTGCACGGTTGTCAGTACCAGCACGCCGATGAGCGCGTAGACGAGGAAGCGAACCGATGACGGCAAGCGCATGAGCGGATTCATGCCGGACTCCCGACCAGCGCAGCGGCAGCCGATTTCGTTTCTTCGCGATCGCTGATCCGGCGGACCATCTCATACGACACCACGGCGGCGAGGATGATGATTCCCTGGATGATCACCACGATCTCTCGTGATGCTGCTCCGGTGAACTGCAACACGCCGGATGACACGTCGAGGAAGGCGAACACCAATGCGGCGATCCCGACCCCGATGGGACTGTTGCGGCCAAGCAGTGCCACGGCGATGCCGGTGAACCCGAGACCGCGGATCGGGTTGGCCGAGAACGATCCGACCTGCATCACCTCGGTCAATCCAACGAGCCCGGCGATCGCCCCGGAGATGAGCATCGCGGTCACCACCATCCGTTTCGGTGGCACACCGCCGGCACGTGCGGCGAACGGGTTGATCCCGCTGGCGCGCAGGTCGAACCCGAACCTGGTGCGGTTGATGACCACGTAGTAGGCAATGCCGACGACGACGGCAACAACGAGCATCCCGGTGAGTTCTTTGTTGCTGCGGATGTCGCGGGTGAAGATCTCGACGAAGCTGTTCAGCGTCGGTAGCAAACCGGACTCGTCGATTGGCGTGGTGCCGACGCGAGTTGCCGACCCGCTGGCCAGTCCTCCGCCCGCCTGCCAACGTTTCACCAGGAACGCGACGAGGCCGGACACGGCGATTGCGTTGAGCATGATGGTGGAGATCACCTCGTTGATCCCGCGGGTCACCTTCAACACTCCGGCTACGCCGGAGTAGGCGGCGCCGACCGCCATAGCGACGACGAAGATGAGCGCCACGTGGAGCACCGGGGGGAGGCTGACCACCCCGCCGACGTGGGCGGCGAACACTGCGGCGAGGAGGTACTGGCCTTCGACACCGATGTTGAACAGTGCCATCCGGAACCCGATCGCTGCGGCGATGCCAGAGATGTAGAACGGCGTCGCCCGGTTCAAGATGTCGATCATCGTCTCCAGCTTGCTGGCGTGGCTGATCATGTCGCCGTAGGCGTTGGTCGGGCTGCTCCCCGAGATCAACAGCACGACCGACGACATCACCAACGCGAAGACCACGGCGCTCACCGGTGCGGCGAAGCGGAGCACGATTCGTCTGAGCGGTGTCATCTCACGCGGCCCCTTCGGTCTGGTTCGATCCGGTCATGAACTCCCCGAGTTCGCGTGGTGTGATCGTGGCTGGATCAAGCGTGGCAGTGATCTTGCCGCGGAACACCACGATGATCGAATCGGACAACCCGATCAGTTCATCCAGGTCGGCCGAGATCAACAGGGTGGCCATCCCGTTGGCACGGGCGGTGCGCAGCTTGTCCCACACCGTGGCTTGGGCGCCGACATCGATTCCACGGGTGGGGTGGGCAGCAATCAGCACGATCGGATCGGCCGACATCTCCCGGCCGACGATCAGCTTCTGCTGGTTCCCCCCGGAGAGCGCTTGCGCGCTGACGTCGACGTTGGGCGTGCGAACATCGAACTCCTCGCGGATCTCCTCGGTCCGTTTCCGGGCACCTTCACGGTCGATCCACGGCCCACGCCCGAACGGCCGCTGGGTCTGATGGCCGAGCGCGGCATTCTCCCACAGCGGGGCCGGCAACAGGAGGCCCTCGAGGTGGCGGTCCTGGGGGATGTAGCCGAGGCCGAGCTCGCGGCGACGGCGGACCGAAGCGTGCGAGATGTCGTCGCCGGCGAGTGCCAAGGTCCCGGTCGACGGCGTGATGCCCATGATCGCGTCGATCAGTTCTGATTGGCCGTTGCCCTCGACCCCGGCAACACCAAGGACCTCGCCACGGTGAATACGCAAGCTCACATCGTCGAGCACGAGCCGACCGTCGGATGAGCGCACGGTCATCTTGGCCACGTCGAGCGCCACCACATCGGTCACGGTCGATCCGGTTGCGGTGGGCGTCGGAAGCTCGGAACCGACCATCAGTTCGGCCAGATCGCCCGCGGTGACGTCGGCCGGTTTCACGGTCGCGATCGTTCGACCCTGTCGAATCACGGTGATCGTGTCGGCGATGGCCAACACCTCGGCCAGCTTGTGGTCGATGAAGATGATCGTCGAACCTGCGGCCTTGAGGTCGCGCAGGTTGCGGAACAACTCGTCCACCTCGTGGGGGACGAGCACTGCGGTGGGTTCGTCGAGGATCAAGATCTTTGCGCCGCGGTACAGCACCTTGATGATCTCGATCCGCTGCCGTTCGCCGACTTCGAGCGTTTCGACGAGGTCGTTCGGGTCGACCGTGAGTCCGTACGCGCGCCCGACCTCGCCGAGATGGCGACGTGCCGTGCCAAAATTGATCCGGCCTCCGGCCGAAGTGGGTTCCGCGCCGAGAATCACGTTCTCGAGCACGGTCAACTGGTCGGCGAGCATGAAGTGCTGGTGGACCATGCCGATTCCGGCGGCGATGGCCTCGGTCGGCGAGGTAAATCGCACGGCGCGACCGAACACACGCATCTCACCCTCATCGGGTTGCTGCATGCCGTACAGAATCTTCATCAGTGTTGACTTACCGGCCCCGTTCTCTCCACAGATGGCGTGGATCTCGCCTTCCTCCACGCTGAGGTCGACGCGGTCGTTGGCGACAACGCCAGGAAACCTCTTGGTGATCCCAACGAGTTCGATGGCATTGCTCACAGGACCTCCACGACGTCGGGCGCAGACCACGGGACTGGCAGTGTTGCACCGTGAACCGGAACGGGACCGGGCGCGATGCCCGGTCCCGCTCACAGTAGATGCGTTTCGCACTCCGATCATCAGGCGATGATCGGGTTGCGTCGTTCAGTACGTGCTCAGGCCTCGGCCGGATCGGTCGGCACGGTGATGGTGCCGGCGACGATCTGCGCCTTGATCTCATCGAGCTGCGCAGCAATGTCGTCGAGGAACCCACCGGAGGTTGAGTATCCAACGCCGTCGACGGAAAGGTCGTAGGTGACCGGGCCGGCAGCGAACGAGCCCTCGACTTGGGCCTTGATCACCTCGAAGACGGCGACGTCCACTCGCTTGAGCATCGACGTCAAGATGAATTCCTGGACGGCCGGGTCGGCAGTGTTGTACTGGTCGGAGTCGACACCGATCGCCCACACCTTCGAGCCGCTGCTGTCGCTGTGGGTCTTGGCAGCCTCGAACAGCCCGCCGCCGGAACCGCCGGCCGCGTGATACACGATGTCGGCGCCGCCTTCGTACATCGCCAAGGCGATGTCACGGGCACGGTCGGGAGCGTTGAACCCGTCAAAGTCCGGGGCCTCGGTGATGTACTCCGAGACGACCTCGATGTCGGGGTTGATGCTCTTGGCACCAGCGGTGTAGCCGGCCTCGAACTTCTCGATCAAACCGCCGACGCCGCGGACGCCGCCGATGAACCCGATCTGGCCGGTGGTCGACTTGAGGGCCGCAGCGGCGCCAACGAGGTACGAGCCCTGCTCCTCGGCAAAGACGAGACCGGCGAGGTTGTCGCCGTACGGGGCGGGCGGGTCGAGTTCGAAGTTGAGCATCGCCGAGTCGATCACACCGAAGTTCACGCCGGTGTTGGCTGCGCCGGCAGCTGCTGCGTCGCCTTCAAACAGGAATCCCACGGCGATGACCATGTCGTTGCTCTCGGCCGCGAGCTGGAGCAGCTCGAGCCGGTTCGAGCCGTCGTCGTTTGGTGATGCCTCGGTGTAGGTGATGCCCAGCTCGGCGGCGGCCTTCTCGATGCCGGCGAATGCCGAGTCGTTGAAGGACTGGTCGCCGCGGCCACCGATGTCATACACCAGGCCGACACTCGCAGCGTCGGCTGCGGGTGCGTCGGTGCCGGCGGGTGCGTCGGTGCCGGCCGGTTCGGTGGCGGCGGGCGGCTCGGTGGTTACCGGATCGGCTTCGCTGTCGCCGCAAGCAGCGACCACGAACAACGATGCGGCCAGTGCCAGCATCGCAACGCGCTTGGTCTTGCGCATGATGTCTCCCCCTTGGAGGTGTTTGTTGGATTGGAGTATCCGTTCCGAAGTGTATCCGGCCGGTACCAACCCCACCACGCGAGGGCCCCACCACGCGAGGGGGTTGGAGACGTTCACCAGTACGGGCCGGCGCCGAACGTAGACTTTCATCGCTCATGTCCAGCACACCCAGCGCTCGTTCCCCGCATCCCCGGGTCAGCCGCCGCCGGTATGCCGTCCGCCGCGTCGCAGCGGTGGTGGCACTCGTTGCGCTGGGCGCCGCCGGGTCTCGACTCGCCAGCGCCGTGTCCACCGCCGGCGATACCGCGTCGGCAGGAGCATCCGATGCCGTTGACGCAGGCGGCGCCGCCACCGAGGCGGTCGGCGCCGCCACCGAGGCGGTCGGCGACACCAGTACCACACAGGCCCCCGTGGTGACCGCGGTGCCCGCCGACACCACACTTCCGTTGCCAACGGCGCCGAAGGTGCCGACTGCGGCTGATCCGGCGGTGGTGTTGATCGCCGGAGACTCCGATGCCGATGCCGGAACGTTTGGTCCGTACCTTGAAGGTCTCTTGACAGATTCCGGGGTGGTCCGCACCGAGCTCAACTACAAGGTGTCGTCGGGCCTCGCCCGACCCGACTTCTTCAATTGGCCGGCGCATCTGCGCACGATCATCCCGAGCGTCGACCCCGACATCGTCGTGCTCACCTTCGGTGGCAACGATGCCCAGGGCCTCACTGATTCCAGCGGCACGTTCGTGTATGACCAACCGACCGGTGACGCCGACAAGGATGCCCCGTGGCGGGCTGAGTACGGCGCACGTGTCAGCGAGGTGATCGAATACCTGGCTTCCGAGGGCCGCACGCTGGTGTGGGTGGGTATCCCCAACGACGACAATCCCGAGGTGACCGCCCGGATGCAGGCGCAAGACGAGGTGGTCCGCGAGCAGGTTGCCGCCCACCCCGAGGTCATCTTCGTCGATACGTGGAAGCGGTTCTCGGGCATCTCTGGCAACTGGGCCGAATATGTGATCGATCCTCGCGACAACCAGGGCAAAGACGTCCGTGCCGACGACGGTTTCCATCTCAACGCAGCGGGAGCCGAGATCCTCGCCCTCGACATCGCCGAGGTGATCCGCGCCGAGCTCGTCGCCCGCGGCGCGTCGGTCTGAGCAGCGGGCACGGGGCTGGCACACGGGGATGGCACACGGTAGGTCGTACGACCCATTACGCACGGTGGGCTTGCTTCACCCACTGCGTTCGATTTGAGTGTGATCCGTGGCAGCACGAGCGACATCGACATCACACATGGCGGCGGCCATTGCTCTGCGGGGAGCGGTGTTGACCACCCTCGTGCTGTCCACAAGTCTTGGGTTGGCGGGGGTCGCCGCGGCGGCGCCCAACGACCCTGCGGCCGAATCCCCGGCGTCGGCAGAGCGCTGCCTGCCCGAAACCCACTCGTGGGCGGGCGTCGCCTCACTCGGGGCCGAGCGGACTTCGCTGGCCACGGATCTCACCATCACCGCCGGTCTCGGCGTTCGGCTGGAAGTGGTCGGCGTGTCGGCTGACGGCATCGACAGCGACGGTGTTGCTCATGCCCTCGGTGTTTCCATCGGCGGCGTGGAGGCACGTCCTGCGGTCACCGTGTCGGGCGGCGCGGTGACCGTGCATGCCGCGACGCAACCGGTCGTCGAGGTCACCGGCGTCACGGTCGTGCTGTTGCGCTGCGACACCGTGTCGGTGCTTGGCCCCGTGGCACCGTCGGAGTCCGATCTTGCCCAGTGGCCGGCGGTCGCAACGGTCGATGTCTCGACACCCTCGGCGCAGCTTCCCGCTACCGGAGCCACCACCACGATGGCGCTGGCGGCACTTGCCATGACTGCCGCCGGTTGTGGGTTGCTTGGCTTCGGTCGGCGCTCGTCCCGAGCCCGCTGACGCCGGACCACCAGCACGCTGACGCCCGGCGCAGGTCAGGCTTCGTCGGCGGGCAGGAACTCCAGGCGCAGGTCGCCGAACTTCACCAGGGTCGAGGCGATCCACCCACCGAGCGCACCGAAGTGCTCGTCGAGCAGGGTGCTTGCCCCGTCGGCGAGGGTCTGCTCGGCCAACTCATACAACCCCTCGTAGGTCACCTCGATCGCGTACTCGGCCGTCGTTGGCGCTGGACCGTCGTCGATGTAGGCAATCTCCACCGTGGTTCCCGCCCGCTCCAGCCGACCATCACCGATCAGCGGGCTGGTCTCGGAGGCGACGGCGGCCAGGATCGACGGGTCGGGTTGACCGCTGAGGCGCTGCACCCGGAACACGATCTCCATCTCGATTGCCGGCAGTTGATCGAGCACGGCGTCCACGTACCACCGCCGGTACGACGTCTGGCTCCATGTCGGCCAATCGAAGTTGATGTGCGCCACCACTCGCGGCGGTTGGCCCTCACCGGGAAGGCCGTAGCTGGTCTCCCAGCTCAAGTCGCCGAGCAGCACGTCGACCTGGAAGTGCTCGTCGAAGGCCTGCCGTTCCAAGAACGCAGCTTCGAAGGCGTCGCGCAGCGCGCCGATGGCATCGGTGAAGACGTGGTCGAGCATGTGTCGGCGACGCTACTCGCAGCATCCGCCGCGAGAGTGCCAGAATCACCTGATGCCCCTCGTACTCGTCGATCGCACCACCGTCACTGCCGATTCACCGCACGTCGTCGCCACGCTCACACTGAACAATCCCGACGAGCGCAACACGTTGACCGCACCGATGGTGGCGGAGATCATCGCCGCAATGGACGACATCGAAGGCGACGAACGTGTCGGCGCGATCGTGGTCACCGGCACTGCTCCGGCGTTCTGCGCCGGTGCCAACCTCGGCAACCTGGCCGAGTCCACCGAGGACAGTCTCGGCGGCATCTATGAAGGCTTCCTGCGCATCGCCAGGAGCCCGTTGCCCACCATCGCCGCCGTGAACGGTGCCGCGGTCGGTGCCGGGATGAACCTCGCCCTCGGCTGCGATGTGCGCATCGCAGCCAGGCGGGCCAAGTTCGACACGCGGTTCTTGCAGATCGGTATCCACCCCGGTGGTGGGCACACGTGGATGTTGCGCCGCATCGCCGGGCCGCAGGCCACATTTGCCGCCGTGGTGTTTGGCGAGGTGATGAATGGCGACGAGGCGGAGCGGGTTGGAATCGTGCACCGCTGCGTCGACGACGATCAACTGCTGGATGCCGCACTCGTACTTGCCGGACGGGCGGCGTCGGCACCCCGAGAACTGGTGATCGAGGTGAAGAAAACGATCCAGGCGATGGCCGACATCGACACGCACACCGATGCGGTCACGCGCGAACTCGACCCGCAGGTGTGGAGCACCCGCCAGCCGTGGTTCGCCGAGCGTGTTGCTGCGCTCACCGCGCGGATCTCGTCGCGTCCGTCTTGACCTGCGCTTGAGTTCAAGCGCACACAAAAGTTACATCTCGTTGCTTCCCCTCAGCGCGGAATAGGTCTACGGTTCCAGCACGGGACAGCTCTTTCGCCCGTACGTTCCGAGATACAACGGAGGTACTGATGAGCCAACGGCATCGCAGTCTGGAAGCGGCCCCACCGCCGCCGAAAATGGACCTGCGGGCACACGCCCACAACGAGCGGCATCGCATCAACAGCGAACTGCACGCCGTTGCTGCCCAGGTGAGCGCCGGGTCCGAACCCGAGGACGTTCACGAACCTGGCCGGGCCTGGGTGCCACTGCACCACCACGACGCCGAACGAGCGAAGGCACAAGCTGGACGCACCCGCAAGAAGCATTGGAAGATGAAGATGTGGAAGCGGCGCACCACCGTCCGTCAGGCCAAAGCGCAAGCGATTCGGCTTGCCGGAGAATAGCGAGCACGATCACTGAATCGATTCAACGGGCGGGCCTTCGGGCCCGCCCGTTGCGCGTTCTGCGACGGCTGGTTCCAACGGTGGTGCTGTACTGAACTTCTGGTGATCAGGTGAGCCAGGAGCGGGCGAGGTCATCGCGTCGCTGGTGCCACTCCTCGGCGGTGACCGCGAAGCGCATGTGGTCTTCCCACACGCCGTTGATCTCGAGGAAGCGCAGGGCGACACCCTCCTCGCGCACGTCGAGCTTTTCCATCACGCGGCGGCTGTTGGTGTTGCGTGGCACGATGCAGATCTCGAGCCGGTGGAGGTGCAACTCGTCGAACGCGAACCGGGCCAGCACAGCGACTCCCTCGGCGGTGTAGCTGTGCCCCGCACGCTGGCGGTCGATCCAGTAGCCAACCGTGCCCGATTGCAACGCCCCGCGGACGATGTTGTTGAGGTTGATCTCGCCCGCAAGCAAGTTGTCGACGAACAGTCCGAAGCCGTAGGCGCTACCGGCTTGGCGCTCGCGGTCGCGGGCGGCACACCGTGATGCGAACGTGTCGCGCGATCGTGCGGGGTCTGCCAAACGGGGCGCCCGCAGTGGTTCCCACGGAACGAGCCAGTCCTCGTTGCGGAGGCGCACCTCGCTGAACTGGCTGAAGTCGCCTGGAACCAATGAGCGCATCATCACTCGGCGGCCGTACAGACGGTTGCCCGGCGCTACCGAGGGATGCGTCGACGGGCTCACGCCGGCGTCCCCGGAGCAGCGATGACCATCTCGTCGAGTTGCAGGCGACGCATGATGGCCACGACCACACAGCAGGCGGCGACGATCGACCCGACCAGCGCAGGGTCGAGCCCCGGATTCCGGCGCCGGTCGGCCGCCGATTCCGTGGCAAGGGTGCGGAACACGTCTTCGGCGGCCTCACGGCTGAGCATGAACGGCAGGGCGGGGACACCGCCGGCTTCGACCGCGGCGATCGCTTCCGCGTAGGGGCCGACAAGATGGGTGGCCAAATTGATCACATCGGGCAGCTCACGAATCATGTCGTCCAGATGATCGGTGATGACACCGATGGCATTGGTCAGCTCCTCCGGCCGAGGAGGGTCGGAGTGAAGTTCCGAGCGCACCAAGGTGTCGACCCCGACTGGAAGCCACCGCCCCGTGCTGGTCGTGTCCTGGTCGGGGGCGCGGTTGGAGGCGTCGCCGTCGACCACGATGACGTCGATCCGGTCGCCGCCGATGGAAAAACCGGCGTCACCCATGCGCGGGCTCACTCGCCGGTGCCGGTGCCTGTCCCTGTGTCGGCGGGGTCACGGTGGACTCCAGGTGGTGCGCAACCCATGCCCCAACCGGATCGTCGCCGCCGGCGAGAAACCAGGCGTAGTGAGCGTGGAGACACTTGAGCCCTTGGCGGGTGCCGGCAACGCCACCGTAGGGGCGCGGCCCGGTGTGCGTGGCGGGGATTGCGCCGTTGCGCTCGATTGCGTACCGACGATGTGCGTCGGCAACCAGCGCAGGGTCGATCACGGCCGCTGCTTGCTTCACACCACCTCTGGATTCGAGCCGACTGACGGCCAGGGTTTCGGCCGGGCCCACCAACCAGTAGCGCGTCGGCATCGGCGACCCGTCGTACAGAATCGGGGCGTTCCTGACCACGACCGGATCGCCGTCGTCACCACGGACCACGATCTCGTAGTCGCCGCGGGGCACACGGCCGAACAACTCGATGATTCGTTCGCGATCGCCGGTCACGAGGCCACTGTCGCCCGTCGCGCCGTCGCTGACGACGTTGGCGTCGCCGTCCGCAGCGACGATGATGCCGCGGCTGGATTCATCAGAGTGGTCGGCGGTCATCGCCGTCGGTGGAGTGGGGTACCGATCAGCGCTTGCTGATCCGGCGGAGCACGAACAGCAAGATCGCCAGACCGATGGCCAGCGGTGCCACTCGCTTCAGGACGGCCGTGCCGGCCAGGCCCGACAGTTCGATTGGCTCGTTGGCCGGTCCGTTGATCTTGCGGATCGTGGGCGTCGCGGTCGATGTTGACCCGGCTGCGGGCGCTGGCGCGGCGCCGTTCGAGGTGGCCGAGCCGGAGGCTGCGGCGGTTGTTGGCTTCTCGTCGGCCTTCCCATTGGGTGTCACTGGGGTCGCGGCGGGTGCCGCCGCGTCACCAGAGGCGTCGAGCATGGTGTTGAGGTTGTTGGCGAACTGGGCCATCAGCTTCTTGCTCACATCGCCCATGATGCCGCGTCCGAACTGGGCGACCTTGCCCGTGACCCGCAGGTCGGTCGCCACCACGACCTTGGTCTCGGAGGCACCGATC
>JANNHO010000460.1:0-2713 GCA_031404435.1 Acidimicrobiaceae bacterium
CGTGAGGTCGACGGTGATCCGCACAATGTCCATCGGCCCATCAGACGGCACCAGGTCGGCGGCGCGAGCCACGAGTGCCGCGACGGCGGCACCGTGCTGCGCGCCGGGTGCGTGGGGCGACACGGCCACCCCGGTCGAGCGGAGGCCGCCGGCCTCGGGGCGGAACCAAGGCTCAGACATCGGGATCAGAGTAACTTTCGCGAGCCGTTCTGGCCCGCCCTCTGGCCCGAGCCCTTCTGGACGGCAACCGCCGACCTACTTGATGACGAGGCCGGGTGGGAAGGCCCCGAAGAGCGTGCGCATACCGACACCGAGTTCGTCGACGACGAGCGCTGTGCCGCCCCTCGACTGATACTCGGCGTCGATCGTGTACCCGCCGACTCGCATCAGTGTTCCGCCATCGACACGGAGCACCTGTCCGGTCACCCAGCCCGACTGCTCACTGCACAGCCACGCCACGACCGGCGAGGCGTTCGCCGGGTCGAGCCGATCCCAGCCCGTGCCCCCGGAGTCCATCCCGATCGATGCCAGCATGCGCGTGGCCGCGATCGGCGAGATGCAGTTCGCGGTCACGTTGTAGCGCTCCATCTCCATCGCGGTCACCACGGTCAGCATCGCGATTGCCGCCTTGGCCGACGAATAGTTGGCCTGACCGACATTGCCCCACAGGCCCGCACCCGAGGTCGTGTTCACGATGCGGCCGCTGACCGGCTTACCGGCCTTGCCCTGCTCGCGCCAGTACCCGCACGCGTGACGAATCACCGCGAAGGTGCCCTTCAGGTGTACTTCGATCACGGCATCGAAGTCGGCCTCCGTCATCGAGGTCAGCATCCGGTCACGGAGGAAGCCAGCGTTGTTCACCACGGCATGCAGACCACCGAACCGCTCGACGGTGTCGCGCACAAGCGATTCCATCGCATCCCAGTCCGACACCGACGCTCCGTTGGCCACCGCGCTGCCGCCCATCGCAGTGATCTCCTCGACCACCTCGTCGGCGGGCGACTGACCCGAATCCACGGCGTCGCCGCGCAGGCTGACGTTCAGGTCGTTCACCACGACTGTCGCCCCGTTGCGGGCGAGCTCGAGCGCGTGCTCGCGGCCCAGACCCCGACCCGCACCGGTGACGAGCACCACGCGTCCATCCAGCAAACCCATGTCAGCAACCCTTCCAGTTTGGCGAGCGCACCACGTCGACCGCGTGTCCGTTCACTTCGCGAGGGGGTCGCGGGGCAGGCCGAGGATGCGCTCGGAGATGATGTTCCGAACGATCTCCGAGGTGCCACCGGCGATGGTGAGGCAGCGGTCGAACAGATACTGGAACTGGATGCGCGACTCACCGTCGCCGATGCCGGCCTCGCCGGCTATGCCGAGCGCGAGCGAGCTGACCCGCTGGGCGTGCTCGGCGGACAGCAGCTTGGTGACCGCTCCCTCCGGGCCGGGGCCTGCGCCGATCACAGCGCGCATCACCTGGCGCAGGTTGAGCGCCGACATGGCGTGTGATTCGGCGATCGTCTCGCCGACATCGCTGGCGACGGCCCGGTCCCCGGCGGCGTAGGTGGCGGCTGCGGCCACGAGCTCCTCGTTGCCGATCACGTCGCGGTTCGACTTGTTGCCCCCAATGGACACCCGCTCGTTGCCGAGCGTGGCGCGGGCGACGGTCCAGCCCTGGTTGACCTCACCGACGACGTCGTCATCGGGCACGAACACGTCGTCGAAGAAGACCTCGTTGAAGAGGGCCTCACCGGTGATCTCGCGCAGCGGCCGAACCTCGACACCCGTCGCCCGCATGTCGATCGCGAACGTCGACACACCGGCATGCTTGGCCACGGTCGCATCGGTGCGGACGGTCGCCAGACCGTGTGTGCTGTTTTGGGCGCCGCTCGTCCAGACCTTCTGTCCGTTCACGAGCCAGCCGCCGTCGACGCGGGTGGCGCGGGTCTGGACCGCCGCTGCGTCGGAGCCGGCGTTGGGCTCGCTGAAGAGCTGGCACCAATACAGGTCGCCGTCGAGGCTCGGCCGGACCCAGCGCTGGATCTGGTCGTCCGTGGCGTGCTGGAGGATCGTGAGCAGCACCCAGGTCCCGATACCGAGCTGCGGCCGCGCCAGGTCGGGCAGCTCCTCGTCGATCACGAGCTGCTCGACCGCGCCGGCGGCGCGACCCCACGGCTTGGGCCAATGTGGCATGCAGTAGCCCGACTCGATGAGCGCGGCGAGGCGCTCACCCTCGGGCAACTCGTCGTAACGCTGCTTGAACGTCTGGGCCTCGGCGCGGTACGTCTCGGCCTCGGCCGGCAGGTCGATCCCCTCGTTCGCAAGCGCTCCAGCCTCGGTCAGCGAAACCACGTCGGTCGCCGCGTTGCGGCCGAACAGCGTGGCGACAACCATGGCACGGCGCAGGTAGAGGTGGGCGTCGTGCTCCCACGTAAATCCGATGCCACCGAGGATCTGGATGTTCTTCTCGGCACATCGACGGAACGCGGGCAGCGCCTGGGTGGCGGCGACCGCACCAGCAAGCTGGCCCTGGGCACCGCGCCCAGCGGCGCGGGCCGCATCCCATGCGACCGCACCAGCAAGCTCGACATCGACGAGCATGTTGGCGAGGTGGTGCTTGACAGCTTGGAACGAGCCGATCGTCCGGCCGAACTGCTCGCGGACCTTGGCATAGTCGAGCGCCATCGTGAGCGCGGCAGCCGCTCCACCGGCCGCTTCCGCA
>JANNHO010000461.1:0-1831 GCA_031404435.1 Acidimicrobiaceae bacterium
GGCGGACCGCGCTCCCGCACGGCTATGGGCTTGCGCTGCTCGGCGTCGCCCTTTTTGGCTGGCTCATGCCGAGCGTGGCGATGAACGAGTTGACCCGCAGCCTGACGACCACGAACCCGCTGGCGAATCCCACGAGAGCGCACGCGGCAAGGGCGATGATCGCAGCGATCCCTTGGGGGATGCCGGGATGGTCGCGGGCGATGACGTTGACGATGACGAGCGAAAACCCCATCATGTGGCCGATCGACAGGTCGAACGTGTCGGATGCGAGTGGGATCAAGAACGCAAGAGCGAGGATCGCCACGATCACCTTTTCGGTGAGCACCAAGCGAATGCTGGTCCAGTTCAAGAACACGTCCGATGACAACGAGAACACGATCATGAACGCCGCCCACAGGTACAGGGCGCTGAAGCGGTCGAGACCGATGCGGCTCGTCCAGTTGCTTGGCGGCGCGGTTGAGGGAGCAACGCCAGCAGGGGTGTTCGGATGGTCGGCGACGGAGTTGGTCATGACGTTGCAACCTTCTGTTGGAGTTGGGCGCGTTCGATGTTCTCGACCGTGATCTGGCCACCGACGAGCTCGGCGGCGATCAATCCGTCGCGCATGATGAGCACACGGCGCGACACTCTGACCAGTTCCTCGGTGTCGGTGGAGGCGACCAGCACGGCTGCACCATCGGTGGCGGCACGGTCGATGAGGCTGTGGATCTCTTCTTTGGCGCCGACGTCGATCCCACGTGTCGGTTCGTCGAGCGCAATCACCCGTGGGTGAAGCCGCAGGCCGCGCGAGAACAGCACCTTCTGCTGATTGCCCCCACTGAGCGTCGCAATCGGTGCGGCACCGCTAGAGGTCTTCGTGCCGAGCCTGGTGATCCACTCGGTGGCCTCGGTTGCTTCGCCCGCATGCAACAACCGGCCGGATCGCACGTTGGGGCGCAGATCGCAGATCGTCGTGTTGGCCACCACCGACAGCATGGCGACGTTACCGAGGCGGGCCCGATCGGCGGAGACGAACGCCATGCCGGCGCGCACGGCGTTACGCGGCGCGTACGGGGGGATCTCGGTCCCGTCGATGGCAACCGCGCCCGCTGCGGTCGGGATCTGGCCGGTGACGAGTGGGATGACGTGCTCGCGTCCAGACCCCGTGATGCCGGCCACGCCCACGACTTCGCCGGCGCGCACGTCGATGTTGATCAGCCCGATGTTGCCGCCGGCCACGCCGGCGATGCTCAACAACACGTCGCCGTGATCGACCGTGACGGTGCTGCGGCGACGTTCTACGGCGTGGCCGACCATCATCTCGATGAGGCGTTCGTGATCGAGATCCCCGATGGCGACGGTGTCGACGTTGCGGCCATCACGCAGTACCGTGACCTCGTCGGCGATCTCGAACACCTCGTCGAGGTGGTGCGACACGTACAGGATTGCGACCCCGCGGGCTTTCAGTGTGCGAACTGCGCGGAACAGCCGCTGGACATCGGCGCCGGGTAGCGACGCCGTCGGTTCGTCGAGCACCAGCAGCCGCGCACCCTGTTCCCAGCCACGAAGCGCTCGTGCCAGTGCGACCGCGGTCTTCTGCGACGGGGCTAGGGAGCCGACCGGGGAGCGCACATCGAAGTCGTCGAAGCCAAGAGCAAGCAGGTCGCCGATCGCCCGCTTCGTCTCCGCCTTCCAGTCGATGCGTCCAAACCGGGTGGTGGTGTAGCCGCCGCCAAGCGACAAGTTTTCGACCGAGTCGAGCGAATCGACGAGGCCGAGGTCTTGATGCACGAAACGGATGCCTGCTGCTTCGGCGGCATGACCGTTGCCGAGGTGGAGATGGTGCTGGCCC
>JANNHO010000462.1:0-6585 GCA_031404435.1 Acidimicrobiaceae bacterium
GGCGGACCTCGGCCGATTCGACGCGGCTGGTCACGGTGCCGTTGGTCAGCGAGGTGACGAGCGTGTCGCCAGCGGTGACCTGCGTGGCATCGGTGATGGCCCTGCCGTCGGACCCGCGGGTGATGCTCCACCCGCGGGCCATGGTGGTAACCGGATCGAGTAGGCGGACGTGGTTCTCGAGCGCAGCGATCGTTCGTAACTCGCTGTCAAGCGCGCTTCGGGTGCGACCGATTGCGGCTGAAGCTGCGACCAAGCGAGCCTCAGCGCGGCCGACCGCCTGGAGCGAAGCGTCGCGAACTCGCACGCTTCGATGATGTAGTCGTTCAGCGCCACGGTCGAGGGCGACCGTGGCACGTGAGCCGAGGCTGGCCTCGGTATCGGCGATACGGGCGTGGTGGCGTTCGAGGCAGTGCTCGGCACGGCGGCCGATGTGTTGCCAGCATTCATCGACCGATCGCACAAACCCGGCGACGCATTCGACGAGCGACGTTGCGCACGCAGTGGGTGTCTTCAGGGCGCGAAACGCCACAGCGTCGGCAACGCTGCGATCGATCTCGTGACCCAGGCCGGTGAACACCGGGAGCCCGGACTGGGCGATGGCGATGGCAATCTCCTCCGCATCGAAGGTGGCCAGCTCGGTGCGTGCCCCGCCCCCACGGATGATGACGACGACATCGAGATCCGAGCGCGCTCCGAGCGCGCGAATCGCCGACGTGACCATCTCGATGGCTACTTCCCCCTGCACGCGCACGTCGGCGACCGCCAACTGAAACCCGTACGCACTGCGCTCGATCTCGTGGACGAAGTCGGCCCACGCTGCGCTGCCGACGCTGGCCACCACGCCCACCCTCAGGGGGACCGGGGCCAGCACCCGCCTGCGGTTGGCATCGAACATGCCGGTCGCGACGAGCCGACGAATCACGTCGTCACGCTGCAGCGCCATCGCCCCGAGTGTGAAGCGGGGGTCGATGTCGGTCATCTTCAACGAGAGTTGGCCCGAGCCTGCGAAGTAGTCGAGCGTGCCGAACACACGGACCTTGAGCCCATCGCCGAGCTTGAGGCCTGCCCGGCGGAACCGTTCACGGGGACCGTGCTGCGCGCCGGCAAAGAACGCGACCTTCAAGGTGGCCTTGACCCCGGTGCGATCGTCGACATGGACCAGGTTGAAGTAGATGTGGCCAGCAGCACTCTTGTTCCATCCCTGGATCTCACCGCTGACCCACACCCCGTTGCTGAAGCTGCGGCGCAGCGCGCCGTTGATTGCTTCGCACAACTCCGCGACGGTGAACGTGGGGTCGTCTCCCTCGCGAAGGTCGAGATCGAACGCGATCTGGCTCATCGCCTGTGAGTGTGCCCGCTCAGGCGCCGAGTTCGCGCACGTTGTCGAGTGGACCGCCGGCCGAGACTTCGAACAGCACCCCATCGACGGGCAGTCCCTTGTCGATGCGAATGCCCTCGAGGTCACGCAGCGGTCGTTCGAGGGCACGTTTGCGCGTGCCGAGTAGGTTGTCGAACTCTCGCTGGACGGCGTCGAAGCGCTTCTTGACCGTGTCGAGCGAATCGGTGTACTTGCTCCACTGCTCACTGAACTTGCCGAGCAGACCGAGGATCTGGTCGCTGGTCTGTTCGATCATGAAGCTGTCGAATGCCTGGCGGATGAGACCGAGAAACGCCAACAGCGTGACCGGGGAGCACAACACGATGTTCTGCTTCATCGCATCGTGAATGACATCGGGATCATTCTCCAAGATGTAGGAGCTCAGCGTCTCGTTCGGCAGGAACAGCAGCACCTGATCAACCGTGGCCCCGTCACTGACCTTCGCGTACTCGCGTTTGGCCAGCTCACGCACCCGCATCCGGACGTCGCGGAGGAACTGGTCGCGATGCGCGCTGCGCTCGGCATCGGTGCCGGAATCGAGCATCTTCAAATACGACGCCAGGGGGAACTTGACGTCCATGTACAAGACGTGATCCTTGGGCAGCATGAACGTGAAGTCGGGCATCGCCCGGCTATCGCCGGCGACGGCAGTCTGCTTGCGATAGTTGATGTTCTCGATGAACCCAGCAGTCCGCAGAACGTCCTCGGCCATCCGCTCACCCCATTGGCCGCGTGATTTGGAGTTGGCCAGCGCTTCACGCAGGCTGCCGGTGGTGGTTGAGAGATGCTGGGCGATCTCGGCATGAGCGCGCAACGACTGATCGACCTGACCGAATTGTTCGGCGCTGCGCTCACTGAGCGCGTGCACTGCAGTGCCGAGGCGTTGCAACTCGGACCGCATCTCGCCCTTGATCTGATCGAGCTGGGTCCCGATCACCTCTTTCTTCGAGGCCAGATCGGCCTGGCCGGCTGCGACCTGACTGCCGAACTGCTGGGTGGCGATGGCCGTCAACTGGGCCAAAGCAGCATCTCGTTCGGCCAGTGACTGCTGCTGCAACGTACCCACGGCATGGCTGAAGGCCTGCTGCATCAGCGCCTGCTGTTCACCGGCCAGCACCGCGGCCTCCTCCCTGGCCTGCGCCCGCGCCTGAGCGACAATCGCGGCGACATCGACCGGCTCGGGGCCTGGAACCGGCGCCGGAAGGCGGCGATCGGCGGCGTGAGTGGCCATCACCCAGCCAACCGCGAGCGCGGTGGCAGCGGCGAGGAAAATCAGAACGACAGCGACAGAACTCATGCTGCCCATCATGACGAGGGGGTGTGGCAGGGTTCGCGGATGCCCCGCTCAGGAACCGATGGACATGCGCTGAGCAGGGTTTCAGTCGACGAACGCGCCTTGGGGCGAATCCGTTTCGGCCGCCAGCAACTGCGCCGCGTACAGCCCGCCGCGGGCCACGAGCTCGTCGTGGGTTCCTTCCTCGGCGATGCGCCCCTCGTCGAGCACGACGATCCGGTCGGCGTCGCGGATGGTGGTCAGCCGGTGAGCGATCACCAACGCGGTACGCCCACGCAGGGCATGTTCAAGCGCATCTTGCACGTGCGCCTCATTTTCGTTGTCGAGGTGGCTGGTAGCCTCGTCGAGGATCATGATCGTGGGGTTCTTCAACAACAACCGGGCGATGGCCAGGCGCTGCTTCTCGCCGCCGCTCATCCGGTAACCGCGCTCGCCGACCACGGTGTCGTAGCCATCGGGCAGCGTGGCAACCATGTCGAAGATGCGAGCCCCGCGACACGCGACGTCGAGTTCGGCCGTTGTGGCGTCGGGTTTGGCATAACGCAGGTTGGCGCCGATGGTGTCGTGGAACAGGTGCGGGTCTTGGCTGACCACGCCGATCGCCGCCCGTAGCGATTCCTGGGTGAGGTTGCGCACGTCGTGGCCATCGACCAGCACCGTTCCGTCACTGACGTCGTAGAGGCGGGGAACGAGTGAGGCCAGGCTGGTCTTGCCCGAGCCCGAGGCTCCGACGAGCGCTACGGTCTCGCCCGGACGGATGGTGAGCGACACGTCGATGAGCACGTCCCGGTCGGGATCGGTTCCGGCCAGCGCACTCGGTGACTCCAGCGACCGGACGCTGACATCGGCGGCCGCCGGGTACCGGAAGCGGACGTTGCGGAACTCGACGAGGCCGGTGGGCCCAACCAGGTCGATCGCACCGGGGCGGTCAACGATGTTCTCCGGGGCGTCGAGCACCTCGAACACCCGCTCGAAGCTCACCATCGCGGTCATCAGATCGACGCGGGCGTTGGTGAGCCCCGTGAGCGGCTGGTACACGCGGGTGACGAGCGCGGCGAGGGTGACGAGGGTGCCGGGGCTGATGTCGCCATCGACGACGAAGAACGCACCCACGCCGTAGATGGCGGCGGCGCCAAGTGCACCGACCAGGCCGAGCGCGACGAAGAACACCCTGCCGTACATCGCCGAGGTGATGCCGATGTCGCGCACCCGTTTGGCCCGCGAATCGAACAGGCCTACCTCGTCACCAGCGCGCCCGAACAGCTTGACCAGCTGCGCGCCCGAGACGTTGAACCGCTCGGTCATCTGGCTGTTCATCTCGGCGTTCACACCCATCTGCTCACGGGCGATCACCTGCAACCGCGAACCCACCCGCTTGGCAGGGATGATGAACAACGGCAGCACGACGAGCGCCAACAGGGTGAGGCGCCATTCGAGCACGATCATCGCAGCCAAGGTCGTGACGAGCACGATGACGTTGCTGACGACGCTGCCGAGCGTGCTGGTGACCGCGGTCTGCGCGCCGACGACGTCATTGTTGAGGCGGCTGATCAGCGACCCGGTCTGCGTGCGGGTGAAGAACGCGATCGGCATCCGCTGCACCTTGGCGAACAGGGCGACGCGCAGGTCGTAGATGAGCCCTTCACCGATACGGGCGCTGCACCACCGTTGCACGATCGCGAGGCCGGCGTCCGTGAGCGCCGAGACCACCACGACGATTGCCAAGATGGTGATCAGGGTGCGGTCGCGATCAGGGATCGCGTCGTCGAGGATGGACCGGAACGCGAACGGGGGGACGAGCGCGATCAAGGCCGAGACGAGGATCGCAGCCAGGAACCAGATGATCGTCGACCGATACGGGTGGGCAAACTTCCAGGCCCGCACGAGCGCGTCGCGTTGCAGCTTCTTGCCTTTGACCGCACTGGAATCGCCCGGCATCAACATGTGGGGGCCCATTCGCATCCGTTCACGATAGGGGTGCAGCCACTCGCCAAGGCACCCCTCCTAGGCTGCGCGACCATGAGTCGATGGTTCATCGCCGTAGCCCTACCCATCACGGTGTCACTGGCGATCGCCGCGTGCGCCACCAACGACGACGGCCCAGTCGCCATCGAAAGCGGTGTCAACAACGAACGCGGCACCACGAGCGAGCCGAGCGGCACCGGCACCAACGGCCCGACAGACCCGACAGGCCCGACCGATCCCACCGCCACCGATGCGCCGGCCACTGAACCATCGGTCGATCCGCTGGCGCAGGGGGTGCCGATGCCGGACAGTTCCGAGGCGTTCGGTTGGCAGGAACTCAGCGAGGCGTCCGTCCAAGACGGCAGCATCGAGGTGCCGATCGACTATGCCAATCCAGAAGCAGGCACGATCGACCTCTACATCGCCCGCCGCCTCGCCACCGATCCCGACAAGCGCATCGGCAGCCTCCTGGTCAACCCCGGCGGTCCCGGATTCGGGGGCAGCGACTTCGCCGTGTACGCCGAGCAGATCTTTGGAGAGGCGCTGCTGGAACACTTCGACATCGTCGGGTGGGACCCGCGAGGGACCGGCTTGAGCGAGCCGGCGATCGACTGTGTCGACGACTACGACGAGTTCTTCGCCGGCACCGACATCACCCCCGACGACGACGCCGAGCGCCAAACCTTGATCGACCTGGCCGAGGAGTTCCAGACGGCGTGCGTGGACGGCAACGCCGAGATCTTGCAGTTCGTCGGCACGAACAACTCCGCCCGTGATATGGACGCGATCCGTGTTGCGCTTGGCGAGCAGACGATCTCGTACTTCGGGTTCAGCTATGGCAGCGAGCTGGGCGCAGTGTGGGCCACACTGTTCCCCGACACCGTCCGCGCCGCGGTGTTGGACGGTGCGTCCGATCCAACGGCAAGCTTTCTCGAGAGCGGCCTGCAACAGAGCACGGGCTTCGAGCAGGCCATCGCCACGTTCCTCGCCCGGTGCAACGACGACAGCGACTGCGCGTTCCACAACGACGGCGATGCGGAGGGGGCGTTCGATGCGCTGATGGCGAGCCTCGACGAGCAGCCGATCCCGACAGATGCTGACCGCCCTGACCTCACCCGGTCGATGGCGCTGGTCGGTGTCGCCCAGTCGATGTACAGCGAGACGTTCTGGCCCGGGCTCGAAACGGCCCTCGCAGCAGCCCAGGACGGCGACGGCTCGGAGTTGCTGGCGTTGTACGACATGTACTTCCAGCGCCGCCCGGACGGAACCTACGACGACTCGTTGGAAGCGTTCCAAACGATCAGTTGCATGGACGAAGCCGAGCGGTTCACCGTCGACGAGGAGGACGCAACGGCCGACGACTTCATCGCTGTCGCGCCACGGTTCGCCCCGGGCACAACGGGGGGTTACTTCTGCACGTTCTTTCCCGATGCGCAGGACCCGCGCATCGCCGTGACCGGTGCAGGCGCAGGACCGATCGTGGTCGTCGGGACCACCGGGGACCCGGCAACCCCACTCTCGAGCACCGAAGCGATGGCGGCATCCTTGGAGGACGGTGCGCTCGTGGTCGTCGTGGCCGACCAGCACACGGGTTACGGCGTGAACGAGTGCTCCTACGACGTGATCCACGACTACCTCATCGGGCTCACCGTGCCCGACGACAACACCCGCTGCGAATAGACCGCAGCGGTGTCGGCCTACGACACCCGGCGGATGCTGGCCCGATGGCCGTTGAAACCGGCGAGCTTCGCGTCGCAGGTGAGCAGCGCCACCTTCATCGCCTCGGCAAGCGCCACGTACACGGCGTCGTAGGCGGTGACGGACTCGCGCAGTTCGAAGGCGCGATCAAGCAGCGGTGAGTGCGCATAGGACTCGATCCCCAGGGCATCGAGGTCGACGAGTGCCTGTCGAGCCTCATCATCAGTGATCTCGTTCCGTCGTGTCAACC
>JANNHO010000463.1:0-3273 GCA_031404435.1 Acidimicrobiaceae bacterium
CCCGCCACCTGCGAGACCGGCTGGCTGAGCGCGCAGTCGCCGGGCCGCGATCAACAGCACGGTCCGCTGGCCACGCGGGCGAGGCCGCCGGCGACGAGGTGCACGAAGACCGGAACGACCAGTGCAACCCCGATCCCGAGCGAGAGCACCGCGCCTGGGATCAACCACCAGGTGCTCTCGTCGGACTGGCCCGCTTGAGATCGCTGTGCCAGTACGCACGCGCCGATGCCGACCACAAGGGGACTTAATCTCCACTTCGACGGTTCTGACGACGGGCCCCAGCGAACTCGTGAGGCAGAGGTGCGCGGATCGAAGCGGTCGGGTAAGGCGGCAAGAGCGATGGTGAGCACGACGGTGATCACCGGCACGGCACCCATC
Organism: Acidimicrobiaceae bacterium; assembly: GCA_031404435.1. Taxonomy (GTDB): domain Bacteria; phylum Actinomycetota; class Acidimicrobiia; order Acidimicrobiales; family Ilumatobacteraceae; genus VFMC01. The sequence goes on from JANNHO010000463.1 coordinate 379, forward strand.
GCCAGCGGCCAAGGATGAAGCAGTTCGCTCGTCCACCGCACATCGCCTGTGTGCAGCCGGCCAAGCACCGGGCGGCACGCCAGGAACACTGCGACGCCTGCGGCCGCGCCGACCGCTGCGGCGATTCGGACCTCCACCGCGGCGACGATCCGCGTTCGTCCGGCGGTGAGTCCGAGCATCCGCAGGTTCGCCAGGCGTCGGGTTCGCACGGCAGCGGATAGCCGTCCGACCGTTGCCGTGAGCGCGCCAATCTGCAGGCCGACTACAGCCATCACAGAACCAATCACAAGGTTCATCCCGCCGTCGGCGTACCGCTCAGGATGAAGGCTCCGGTCGGCGCGGGCAAAGGCCAGGATCGTCAGCGCAACGGCCGTGCCAACGGTGGCGGCTGCGGCCACCCTCGCGCTGCGTCGCCGGCCGGATCCGTCGGCGCGTAGCGCGAATCGGATGCCCAGCGACACGGTGCCGCTCACGATGGGGCCATCGCGTGATCGACGATTCGACCATCACCGACTACGACGAGTCGGTCGAGATGAGATGCGACTCGGTGATCGTGGGTGACGACGACAAGTGCTGCATTCTGCGACTCGGCTGCGTCGACAAGCGCTTCAAGCACTGCTTCGGCGCTCACGGTGTCAAGCGAACCGGTGGGCTCGTCGGCGAAGATCACGTCCGGCCGATGGACGATTGCCGAGCGACAGCGGCGCGTTGTGCCTGGCCGCCAGAGATCGTTCCCGGTTGCCGCCTTCCCGCGGGATAGCGCGGCCGACTGTAGACATGACATATGCGTCTCAGTAGACTGTGGGTATGGCAACGACGACCACGACGACAACAACGATCAGAGTCGACCGTGACGTTCATCGACGATTGCTCGCGATGAGCCGCGAATCTGGCCGTCAGTTGATGGACGTCGTCCGCGACGCGGCCGACGCCCTCGAGCGAGCTCAGTTCGCCAGCAATGTGGCCGGAGAGCTCGACACCCTGCATCGCGATCCGCACGCGTGGGCCGCCTACGTCGGCGACGCTGAGCTCGCGGTAGATGATGGCGTCACCTAACGATTTGTGGCTGACAGACTTCGGAGCACCCTTCCCCGGTGAGCCCGCGAACTTCCGGCCGGCGCTCGTGGTCGGCCCAGTGGCTCTGTTCGATAGCAGCATTCCGTTCGTGATCGTCGTGCCAATCACGACAACCCAGCGGGGGCTATCACTCCATGTCGAGATCGAACCGAATCACGACAACGGACTCGACGCCGTGAGCTACGCGCAGTGCGAACTCGTGCGCTCGATCAATCGAAAGCGACTGATCACCAGGCTCGGTGCTGTGGACGCATCGACCTCGCACGCCGTCGAACGAGTGCTTCGGGCATTGCTCGGATACTGAGACACGCCAGCACACCGAACGCAAGGTGTTCGGCTATAAGCGGCACGGTCCGACGCCAGCGTCACCGACCCCGACGCTACGGTGGGCTCGATGAGACCATGTGCCGTAGCGATGGTCGCCCTGATCGGCGGCATATCCCTCATCAGCTGTGCAGGCGACCCAGCGGTCCGAGCGACAGGGGCCGTGCCGATCGGCGCCCCGCCACTCACCACCGAGATCCCGGTCGATCCGCCGGAGGGGTCAACTGTCGATCCACCGGTCGAGTTGCCTGAGACTGCGTCGATCGACTGGGGTGTCTGCGACGACCCGGAGGTCACCGAAGACGAGCTCGAGTGCGCGACCGTGACCGTCCCGCTCGACTACTCGAAGCCTGCGGGCGTCACGATCGACCTGGCGTTGGTGCGCATTGCAGCCACCGACGATCGTGTCGGCGCGATCTTGTTCAATCCCGGTGGTCCCGGCGGATCGGGCTTCGACCACATCGCCCAGGCCGGCACGACGATGGTGGGCGAGATGGGTTTGGACGGCTTCGACCTGATCGGGTTCGATCCGCGCGGCGTCGATCGGTCGGGCGGGATCCGCTGTCTCACCGACGCACAGGTCGACGCCACCGTCTACCTCGACAGCTCACCGGATACGCCCGACGAGCAAGCGGCCCTCGACGCTGCGTCGGCCGAGTTCGACGCTGCATGCCTCGCCGCGTATGGCGACACGTTGGCGCTGTACTCCACCGAGAACACTGCTCGCGACATGGACTTCATCCGCGCCGCGATGGGTGACGATCAGTTGAGCTTCCTCGGCGTCTCATATGGCACCTACCTCGGGTCGGTGTACGCGACCCTGTTCCCCGACCGCGTCCGCGCCCTGGTGCTGGACGCCGCATACGAGCCGACCGGCGATTCGGTGGACGAGCAGTACCTCACGCAACTCGTCGGCTTCGAAGAGGCCTTCAAAAACTGGGTCGCTTGGTGCGAGACGACCGAGTCGTGCGCGTTCAAGTCTGATGATGTCGCTGGTGCGTGGGACAAACTTCGAGCCAAGTTGGACGAGGCCCCGATTGCCAACGCCGACGGTCGGTCCGGCAACCAGGCGGTGTTCGAAACAGCGACGATTTCGGCGCTGTACAGCGAATCGGACTGGCCGCTGCTCGCTCAAGCGTTGGCCGACGCAGCGACCGGTGATCCGCAGAAACTTTTCCTGCTGGCCGACTCGTACGTGGGCCGTGAGGAAGACGGAACGTACTCGACGATCGAGCAATCCGGCACGATCATTCGATGCGCAAGCGGCCTCGACTACGAATTACCCGCTGACCCGCAAGCCTTGATCGACGCACTGCTGCAAGCTGCGCCGCGTTTCGCCCAGGGGGTTCGGCCCGAAGACTTCGAGGATTCATGCGCAGCACTGATGAGCAACGTCACCGTCCCCGCGCTCGACTACACCGGCGATGCGCCGATCCTCGTCGTCGGTGGCCTGAACGATCCGGCGACGCCGCTGCGCTGGGCCGAGGAAATGAC
>JANNHO010000464.1:0-2555 GCA_031404435.1 Acidimicrobiaceae bacterium
TCCGGCCGACCATGAGCGTTCCGAAATGGTCGCCACCGACGATGATCGGTGCTTCGATCCGTGTGGCGCTCGGGGTGTGGGCGTTCGCCGCGTCGCTGCCGAACAGCGGGTCGACGCCGGCAGCGCCGGAGCGGGCCTCGCGCACGCCATCCACGTCGATCACCGCGACATCGGCGAATCTCAGAACCAGCATCTCCACGACACATCGATGCCGACCACGATCGTTCTCGATGGCCTCGATCTCGGAGATCATCTCGGCGACCAACTCGGCACGTTGCCGGCGGTGACGCTCGGACGCTTCGCTGGCGCGTACGGCATCCTCCGCGACGACGCGGTCGTGGATGTCGATTACGGAGCCAACGTAGCCAAGGAATCCCCCGTCGGCAGCGAAGCGGGCCGCAGCCGAATTGATCGTCCAGCGGAACTCGCCGTCCTGACGCCGCAACCGGAGCTCGACGGCGAACGGCTCGCGCGCTCGAAGAGCGCGACCCATGTCTCGGGTGGCCGCCTCGATGTCGTCGGGATGGACCGCATCAGCCCAATTCGGCCAATCCAGCGTCGGAGATTGGCCGGTGTAGGTGAACCAACGATCGTTGAGGTAGGTGCAGCGCCCGTCGACGTCGCTCACCCACATCATCAACGGCGCGTGATCGGCCATGTTCCGGAAGCGTTCCTCGCTGTCCTTGAGCGCGACCTCAGCGAGATGATGTTCCGTCGTGTCCCTGAAGACGAGCGCAAAGCGCCCGTGCGGCGCGACCGGGGTAGCAAACACGTCGAACCAGCGGCCCATCGCCGCAGACCCGTTCTGGAACCGCATCGCGGTGCCACCCAGGGCAACCGTGCCATATGTGGCAATCCACGAGGCTTCCAGGTCCGGGACGAGCTCGTATGCGGTTCGGCCTGTCGCATCGACCAAGCCGGTCATCGATTCGAACTGCGGGTTGACCTCGATGAAGCGGTAGTCGACGGGTTCGCCACTGCTGTCGACGATCATCTCGCAGAGACAAAACCCTTCGTCGATCGCCGTGAACAGGTCCCGATACACGCCATCGATGACTGCGGGAGGATGATCTTCCTGAGCGGTCATGAATGCGGAACCTACACGGCATCTCGGGTCCGCCACCAGGCGGGCAGGGCCACTCACACCCCGTCCCCACCTCCGGCATGCTGTGCCAGCGCCGTGGCGAATCCGCCCGGCACCCGGCTGTTGAGACGACTGCTGGTGACGACTGCGAGGTCGACTGGGGCGACGACGCAGAGATCGCGTGACCTCGCCCGCTGCACCAGTCGATGTTCCTCCCCCACCAGGGTGCTCGTCCTCCACCCGCCGAGCACGGCGTAGGCACTGGCCCGAATACCGAGGTTCGCAGCATGAACATGAGGGTGCGCTTCACCATGAACGACGTAGGTGGAGCGGAAACGCGCGAGCAACGCTGCGGGTGTCTCGGCAGGGTCGAGGTCGACGGTACCGAGCACCACATCCGCGCCGGCGGCCGCAGCCGCCGCCTGGGCCTGCAGCCAATCGATCGGAACCACGCAGTCAGCATCGGTGTTGGCCAGCCACACATGATCGGCGCCGTCGCCCGCTTCGGCAAGCGCCACTTGTGTCGCAGCACGCCGCGCCCGGCTGGCTCCGTGCCATCGGCCGCTGACGGCCACAACCGTCGCCGATGCCGCACGGAACTGTTCGACCACCAAGGCGCTGCCATCCGTACACGAATCGAGCCCAACAGCGACGATCACCTGCCCACCCCATTCGGCTGCTGCGCGGTCGATGCTGTGCAAGCACGCAGGAAGATGCGCCGCTTCGTTGCGGGCGGGAACGATCACCACGATCGTCGTAACGGGTCTGCGACGCAGGTCACCACTGGAGTGTTCGACGCGTCGCGCTGACCTGGTGATGATGGTGCGGCGCGAACCGGTGCGTTGAACGGCGATCAGGGGAACGCGGCGCAGCAATCCACCCGGGCGTACCAGCGCGGCAACGCTCATGGTGTGGCCATGGTCCGACCAGTCGCCGCGCTCCCGGCGACGGCGGTTTTCGCGGTCCCTGACGCGGGTGCGCCGACCCTGGGCGCAGCACCGAGGGCGGCACCGAGGGCGGCAAGGTCGCGTTCGCCGTGGCACTGACGGATGTAGAGCTGCAACTCGGCACAGCGGCGAAGCACGGGCTCGTCAAAAGCCAGCGCCCGGGGGCCCATCACCTGACTGAACCGGTCGATCGTCTCGGTTGCAGTTCGCTCGACGATGTGGCGCAGCATCAACGCCCGGGTGTGCGCGGCCGACACGTTGACCGGATCGATGTCGATCTGGTCGCCAGCATGGTCCACGACGGCTCGTAACAGGAACTCCGACGACACCAGCGCGCCAAACGCCGAGTCGTGCAACAGATCACGACCGGACCTGCTCTGCAGACGAGCACGCGCCTTGTCGATGAGCCCGATTGCCCCGCCCGCCCAGCAACTTGCTGGCGCACACGCTCCGTTCCAAAACCCCGGTCGGTCCAGGTACCAACCGGGTGGGCCGACGACGTCGCACTCGCGCACAGGGTGCCC